>JBFMDV010000010.1 GCA_040753875.1 Candidatus Zixiibacteriota bacterium
CATTAGCGTCGCCAATCTCATTCAGATATAGTGTCCCACCATCAGCCATCTCGAACAGCCCCGGCCGGTCACGATCCGCACCCGTGTACGCTCCCTTGGCACAGCCGAACAGTTCCGACTCCACCAGGTGATCCGGTATGGCCGCACAGTTCACGGCTACGAACTCACCACTCCGTCCGCTCTGCTCGTGGATGTATCGGGCCAACAGGTCCTTGCCAACACCCGTCTCACCCGTCAGAAGCACTGTCATCGCTGAACCCGCCACATGCCGCGCCAGGTCCAGTTTCGAGAGCATGACCGGACTCACCGTCACGATTGTAATGCTATCTCTGCCGCTACTCGGTCGGGGTGTAACGACCACACGTGACGGTCCCTTGTTCAACTCGGCGTTCACCTTTTCGATATACGGCGCCACTTCTTCGGCTTCGAAATACTCTTTCGCTAAATACAACAGTGCAGTCCGCTCTCCGGAATCAAACAGACCGGACGAGGCCGCCAGATAGCGGGTGACCGCGAGTTCATAACGCGAGGAGATCAGGTTGAACATGTCGAGCGCCTTGCGATACCACTCGCTGGCTTTGTCATTGTTCTTGCGCTGACACTCGACCTGAGCGAACACTCGCCAGCAGGCGGCGATCTCGACTTTCTGGCCGATCTTCTCCGCCACCTCAAGCGCCTGCTCGGCATATTTCTGGGCAAGTTCGAACTTCTGAAGTGCGATATGCAGATCAGCCAACAGCCGCTTGGTCTGAGACACGAGTGCGGATTCCGGTGCGACCTCCAGCGACAGCTTCAGCCCGGCCATGAGCGCTTTCCTCGCCTCGACGTACTCTCCCGCGAGGATATGGATCAGGCCGAGGTTTTCAAAGTAGATGGCTTTCTCGCGAGGATAGGTGTCGAGATAGGGGGTGCATTTGGCGATGGTTTGTTTGGCTAGTGTCAAATGTCCCTGCTGAACCACCGGTAGAGTCGACATAGCATAGAAGATCAATGCGTTTCTTGGATCTCCTTTGGTGACAGAGTGGCTACACGTGGAGTATTCTGCATTAGCTGCTCTTAATAGCCCTGCCCTAAGGTACAGTAGCGCCAGATTCATCGAAGCAACTGAGGCGCTTTGATTGTCCGCGATTTCAGCATAGATACTGGCACACTTCCGTAGGTTCTCAATTGCAGCGTCCATCTTACCGAGTTGAAATGCTACAAAGGACACCCTGTTCAGCGTCCGTGCTGCCCCCCTCTGGTCATCACACCGCAAGTAGCTTGCATACGCCTCCAAAAGCTGTTGCTGAGAATCACTATGCATCCCTATCGAGACGAGATGCCAACCCTTGAGATACTTTGCCAGCGCATATTTGGCCGTGTCGGACGCACTTCGAAAGATCGAAATTGCATCATCGATGATAGCCAGTTCCGCGTAGTCATCAAGGAAAAGCTTCGCCTCGGCCAACAGCAGGCAGTAATAGCCATAGTCCTCTTTGCTCAACGAAGTGGGCTCTATAGAGTGCAACTGGTGGATTGCTTCAGCGTACCGCTTACTGGCCAGAAGCTGTTCCACCGCTGATGTCAGCTGGAGGAAGGTTAGGTTCATCTGTATTCGTCTCTATTTGGATCGGCGGTTGCGATGTTACAATCAGATAGTGGCTAAACCAGAAATAAGATACCAAGCGAAGCCATAAGTAATTGGACCCTGACATCAGCGTAGTGTTGAAAGACGTTCTCTGGGCCGGCTCTCCCCAACCACTGTCATCCGTATCATCCACGTGCCGTATGTCGACCACATTTAGAGGCCGAGGGGCCCAGGCGGAGGCCGGGTTCGGTAGGAGTGCCACGGTGAACGACAGCAGTAACAACAGCGCGAGCACGCGCGTGGTCCTCCCCCACGATCTACGATGAATGGTGGACATGGCACACACTCCCTTCGAGCAACGGTTCTGCCTTCCGAGCACTGTCAGGCAAACGATACAACTACAACGATATTAACACCTGCCGTGATGGGATAGCGTCCCTGCTGATGGTTCGCACGAGCTTGAGACTCACGCGACTCGGCGGCCCACCCCGGCCGTTTTAGAACCCCTGTGTTCTGTTATCTGTATCTACAATACGAATCAGTGTACCGGTCTGTCAAGCATAAAAGTGAACTTATGGGCGGTTGCTCGACCGCTCCGAGTGGCGAGTTTGCACTACAAACTGACAGAATCTGTCAGTTACTGACAGGTTCTGTCAGTTTGCGGGGTGGCGGTGGCAACATTGGAGTTTGACCTTTGAAGTGTAGAAATGGCTGACCGGTAAGTTTGTCGTTTATATGTAACTTGTGGTTCGACTACGCTCACCACCATGCTGCGCTGCAGCGGCTGGATTTCAGCTTTCGCTGGAATGACATTGCAAACGGTGAAGTGTGAGTTCACACCGTCTACCTGTCGACAGACGGCAAGAACTGACACAACAGGGAACAGGGAGAGCCGGCCCTGAGGATACCAAAGTTGATATGCAGTTCGTAGTTCGACTTCGCTCACCACGACGCTGCGTTGTAGCGGCTGGATTCCAGCTTTCGCTGGAATGACATGATGGCGGCGTGAATCTGAATTCCGCGAGTCTTCTTTTTTCTTGACGTTTTCAGTACCGAAGTATAGTCTGTCCCAAGAAGGAAGTTGAGATACACAGATGTCGCGTTTACGAGAAACATGAGACTATATGACACTGACTGTTAAGGATATTGCCAGGCTGCTAAGTGTTTCTGAGAAAACGGTTTACCGCTGGATAAGCCAGGGACAGTTGCCGGCTTATCAGGTACATGAGCAGTATCGGTTTAACAAGGCGGAGATACTGGAATGGGCCACCTCGCGCAAGTTTCCGGTCTCGCCGGAGATCTTCACCGAGCCGGAGACCAGCGGCATTCCCATGCCGTCACTGGTCGAGGCACTGCAAAACGGCGGTGTGAATTACCGTGTAGATGGGGCTGATAAGTGGGTGGTGCTGAAGAACGTCGTGCAACTTCTGAAACTGCCCGAAGAAGTGGACCGCGAGTTCCTGTATCGAGTGCTGGTGGCACGTGAGGAATTGTCATCGACCGGTATCGGCGATGGTATCGCGATCCCGCACGTTCGAAACCCGGTGGTGCTTCACGTGTCACGGCCGCTGGTGACGCTTTTCTTTTTGGAACATCCGGTCGATTTCGGGGCGATTGACGGCCAGCCGGTATATGCGCTCTTCATGCTGATCAGTCCGACCGTGCGGGCGCATCTTCATTTGATCTCGCGGCTCGCTTATACGCTTCGCGATGAGGCGTTTCGCAATGTGATCCAGCGGCAGGGGCTCAGGGAGGAGATTCTCGAGGCAGCCAGAAAAGTCGAAGAGGCATTGGTGCAGGGAGCCGCCAAACCGTCGCAGACAAGGTGAGCGTATGGAGACGTTGCTTGTCGCGGTATCAATTATTCTCATCGGCGGTGTGATCTCGCTGGCGCTCCATCGGTCACCCGGCGCAGCCACGATGGCAGGTGTGGTCGGCATTGTCATCGGATGTTTAGTGGGCCTGGTCCCCTCGATACATTCCCTGTTAAGCGGCGGCAGCGATTTCATTCACCGGGCGTGGCATGTACCTGGCGGCAGTTTTTTTGTGGGTGTTGATCCATTATCAGCAGTCTTCCTGCTCGTCATTTTCGTTATCTCCGTGCCGGTCTGCTCTTACGGGGCATCGTACTGGTGGCATCATCGAAATGAATACGATCTCGGAGCGGCCTGGTTTTTCACCAGCGTACTGATCGGGTCGATGGCGATGGTGGTGATGGCGCGCAATGCGGTGCTCTTTTTGGTAGCGTGGGAAGCGATGTCGGTCAGTTCGTTTTTTCTCGTCACGCTCGAGCACGGTAAGCGCGAAGTTCGACGGGCCGGTCTGATCTATCTGATAGCTGCGCACATCGGCGCGGCGTTCCTGCTCGTGTTCTTTCTCCTTCTCGGACAGCATTCGGGGTCCTTGGATTTCTCCCGTTTCAGTGATGCACCGCAACTGACGGGCGTGCTGTTTTTGCTCGCTCTCATCGGTTTCGGCTCAAAGGCAGGGTTCATCCCTCTGCACGTGTGGCTTCCTGAGGCGCATCCGGCAGCTCCCAGCCATATCTCGGCGCTGATGTCAGGCGTGATGATCAAGATGGGTCTGTACGGATTGTTCCGGGCTCTGACGTTCCTTGGGCCTCCCGCGTACTGGTGGGGAATCGTCTTGATAGGCGTGGGATTGATCTCGGGCGTGGTGAGTGTCCTACACGCGCTGGCACAATCCAACATAAAGCGCTTGTTGGCATACTCGAGCGTTGAGAACGTGGGGATTATCGCGATCGGAACCGGTATCGGGATACTGGGCTGGTCGACCGGTTCGACAGCGATGGCTGCCTTTGGGTTTGGCGGCGCCTTGCTCCATATCGTCAATCATGCCGTGTTCAAGGGGGCACTTTTTCTGGCGGCGGGGTCCGTCATGCAGAAATGCCGAACGCTTGATATCGACCAACTGGGCGGATTGCTCAAGCGCATGCCGCGCACGTCGACCGTCGCGCTGGTGGCATCGATCTCCATAGTTGGTCTGCCGCTCGGCTGCGGCTTTGTCAGCGAGTTTCTTGTCTACGTGGCGGCGCTCCATGGTGCGTCATCGGCGCGAACCGACCTGGCCGCGGCATCCATAACAGTGGTAATTGGTCTCGCGTTGATCGGCGGTCTGGCCGCAGTCTGTTTTAGCAAGCTGTTTGGAATCGGGTTCCTTGGTGTGCCGCGAAGTGCGAGCGCGACAGAAGCGAATGAGTCCGACGGACTCATGACGATTCCGATGTTGGTTCTGGCGGGATTGTGTGTTGTGATCGGCCTCGGAGCGTTCGCCGTGCCCGTTTTCGCTGGTGGTGTGGTGGGCCTGGTGACCGGAATCCCATCGCACGCTATAACCGATGCACTGCAGCCGTCAGGCAATCTCCTGAAAGCGCTCAGCGTGGCGACAACTATCATTGGCTTGGGTGTATTCGTGGCGGCGATTGCCCGGTTGTTCGTTTTGCGAAACCGGTCTGTGAGAGAAACAGTCACCTGGGATTGCGGGTACGTGGCGCCGTCGGCCGAGATGCAGTACCGCGGCTTCTCGTTCGTACAGATCGTGACGGGGCTTTTTGCGGGATTACTTTCAATACGCAAGCGGCAGACGTTGCCCTCCGGTCTGTTTCCGCGACGGGGTCTTGTTTCCGTCAAAGTCCCTGATGGTCTCTTGTTGAGTCTCTATGAACCAGTCTTTCGCGGCGTCGGGTGGACACTCGGACGGTTGCGCTGGCTCCAGCACGGCAATGTGCATTTGTACATCCTCTACATTCTGATCACGCTTCTCATCCTGATGTTCTGGAATCTGCGATGAATATCAGTTGGTTGAGTGTGGGACATATCATTCTGGCATTGATCGCGGCGCCGCTTCTGCCCGGCTTCATCAATCGGACTAAAGCACGCATGGCGGGACGGCGCGGCCAGCCGCTCTTGCAGGCGTATGTCGACCTGTTCAAACTGTTTCGCAAGGGAGCGGTATACAGTCGGACGACATCGTGGGTGTTTCGAGCCGGACCCATTGTCAATCTGGCGGTTGTCGTATCGGGTCTGCTTCTTATCCCGTTCGCCGGAAGTCCGGCCGTGCTCGCGTTCGACGGTGACCTGATCCTGCTGGCGTATGCTCTCGGTCTGGCACGATTCTTCACGGTCTTAGCGGCGCTTGACACCGGCTCGAGTTTTGAAGGGATGGGGGCAAGCCGGGAGGTGACCTTTGCCGTGCTGGTTGAACCGGCCACGCTGGTCGGGCTGCTGGCGTTGTCGCGTCTCAGCCACAGCATTTCGCTGAGCGGACTATTGTATGCGTCGGGCGTTACCGGATGGAGCATCGGCGCGCCGGCCCTGGTGGCGGCGGCATTTTTTGTCCTGTACCTGGCGGAGAATGCGCGCATTCCGGTCGATGATCCAGCCACGCATCTCGAGCTGACCATGATCCATGAAGTGATGGTGCTCGACCATAGCGGGCCGGATCTGGGGTTCGTGCAGTACGCCGGAGCGTTGAAGTTGTGGGTGCTGGGAGCGTTGTTCGTGGGCGTAGTCACACCGGACCTGCGTGAGGGGGGCTTGTGGCTCTGCGAGGGGTTCGCGCTTGGGACAATGCTGCTGTTGTCGATCGCGGTGGGGCTGGTGGAATCATCCATGGCCCGACTGCGCCTGTTAAAGGTGCCGCAGCTTCTGGTGGGCGCAGGCGCTCTTTCGATGCTCGCGGCTATTCTGGTGCTGGGGTAACGAGATGTACGAGATAGTGAACGCGATAATCGTCGTGATCGTTATCACTAATTTCCTGTTGCTGGGAGCCGGCTGGCTGCGGGCATCCGTCCGTATTGTCTCACTTCAGGGTTTCACACTGGGACTGCTGCCGCTTTTCGTGCATCAGGAAGGCCTGACCATCCGTCTGGCCGCGATTGCCGTCCTGGTGATCGTCCTCAAGGGGGTCGTCTTTCCGCGATTGTTAATGAGGAGTCTTCGTGAACTGAGTTCAACGCGCACGGTGACCTACTATGTCGGACCGATGCCTTCGCTGCTGGCCGGGATTCTGGTCATGAGCAGTTCCCTCTGGTGGGGATATGTTCTGCCGCTACCGGACCAGACCGGGTACCGGTTGGCTATTCCGATGGTGTTCTTCACTATCGTCACCGGCCTGTTCCTGCTCGTGAGTAGAAGGCAGGCGCTGATGCAGATCATCGGGTACCTGACGCTGGAAAACGGCATTTATGCTTTTGGCGTCTTTTTCGCCCAGTCGGAATCAATGCTGATCGAGATCGGCATACTGCTCGATATTTTCGTGGGAGTGTTCATCATGGGGGTCATGGTGTTTCATATCAGCCGTGAGTTCGATTCCATCGAAGCCGGGCAGTTGAGCACGCTCCGGGACTGGTTCAGGAGCCGCAGAGAAGCGTTGAGCAAGGAACCGGAACAATGACTATTCTTGCTCTCATATTGGCGCCGGCGCTGGCCGGTCTCGCCTCGTTCGTGATCCGAAACAATACCGTACGACGAATGATCTTGGTGGGTACGGCTATGCTGCATGCGGTGCTGACTGCAACGGTGTGGGTGAACAAACCGGAACCAATTATGGCCGGATGGCTTCAGGTGGACGCGCTGGGATTGGTGTTCTTGTCTGCCGTGAGCTGTCTGTTCATGGCGGCAGCAGTGTATGCGGTATCGTACCTGGCGAGAGAAGAATCCGGTGCGCGGCCCGATTTCGAAGAATCGTTCTTGTTCGTCAATGAACCTGAGGCGGTGTTTGTGGGTTGCCTTATGTTGTTCCTGTCGACTATGACACTCGTCACGTTGAGTCACAACTTCGGGCTGCTCTGGGTAGCGGTGGAGGCAACCACGCTGACGAGCGCGCCGCTCATCTACTTCCACCGCCACCACCGGTCACTCGAGGCGACCTGGAAATACCTGCTGATCTGCTCGGTCGGCATTGCGCTGGCCCTGTTGGGGACCTTCTTCCTGGCGTTTGCGGCATCGGGGAAAGCGGGGGGCGGCATACCGCTGATGGTGGACGAACTGATTGCCAACGCCGCCTGGCTGCGGGTTCCCTGGATCAAAGTTGCATTCCTGTTCATGCTTGTCGGCTACGGGACGAAAATGGGCTTGGCGCCCCTGCACAGCTGGCTGCCGGATGCCCACAGCGAGGCGCCATCGGTGGTGTCGGCGCTTCTCTCAGGTGCGCTTCTTAATTGCGCGTTCATCGGCATACTGAGAGTGACACAGGTGCTCGACGCGACTGGCTCGGGGGCGTTCGCTCGCGGACTTCTCCTGGTGTTCGGGTTGATCTCGGTGGCGGTTGCCACTGTGTTCATTGTCGCACAGTTGGACTTCAAGCGGATGTTGGCCTATTCAAGTATCGAGCACATGGGAATTCTGGCGGTGGGGATTGGACTTGGCGGCGTAGGTTCGTTCGGCGCCATGCTGCATGCGGTCAACCATTCGCTCACCAAGGGGATGATGTTCCTGGTGGCCGGCAATATCCTGGCACGTTTCCGCACGAAATCCACGCGGATGATCGACGGCATGCTGGGTGAGATCCCGGTATCCGGGAGCCTCTGGATGGCCGGCCTGCTGGCGTTGACCGGAACGCCGCCGTTTGGGCTGTTCCAGAGCGAGCTGACGATCATCCGCGCGGCAATTGACTCAGGTCATATCCTGGTGGCAGTAACACTGCTGGTGGCGCTGGGTGTGATATTCGTAGGCATGTCGAGTATTGTGATCGGCATGGTGTTCGGCAAAGGAAGGCAGCAGCTTGATTCGAGCGTGGCGACAGAATCGCTGGCATCGGTGATACCGCCGATTGTTCTCTGCATGGGGGCGCTGCTGCTGGGCCTGTACATTCCACCTGTGCTGAATGGGATTCTCACTGAGGCGTCTCAATTGCTCGGGGGAGATTGATGTCAAGCGAACTCGCACTCACCTGTCGCCACTGCGAGATCGTGCGCTACGGAGAGATTCCGGTCCTGGGATATGACCAGTTTGCCGATACGGTCGCACGCGCTATTAGTGATGGTGACAGACTGGTGGCGTTGTTCGTTCAGCCGGAGGAAAGGGCCGAGCACCGGCTTTTCGCCATCTCCACCGTACGCGAAGAAGGTTCCCTGCGGATCTGCTCGACGCTGGTGGGAAACGCGTACCCCTCGCTCACGCTGCGCTGTTCACAGGCTCACTGGTTTGAGCGAGAAATTGCCGAGATCTGGGGGATCGAACCACAGGGTCACCCCTGGCTGAAACCGATTCGTTTCGAGGCCGCGCCAGTGGGGATCACGGAGTTTTTCAGTGTGCCGGGAGCGGATGTTCACCAGGTGGCAGTGGGTCCGGTCCACGCCGGTGTTATCGAACCGGGGCATTTCCGCTTCACGTGCTCAGGCGAAGCGGTTCTTCATCTCGAAATCTCGCTCGGATACCAGCACCGAGGCGTGGAGCAGGCACTGAGAGGCGGGCCAACACCCCGTACGATTCACTACATGGAGACACTCGCCGGAGACACATCGGTCGGGCACGCGACAGCGTACTGCCAGAATGTTGAGACACTGGGGCATTGCCACGTGTCGTTTCGAGGTATGGTCCTTCGCAGCATCGCGCTGGAACTCGAACGGCTGGCCAATCACGCCGGTGATCTTGGCGCGCTGGCGGGGGACGTGGGCTATTTGCCGGTCGCGGCGCACTGCGGTCGAATCAGGGGGGATTTTCTTAATCTGACCGCGTTCCTTTGCGGTAGTCGGCTCGGGCGCGGCATGGCCCGTCCGGGCGGTGTCGCCTTTGATCTCGATGAAGATCAGCTCGAAGTTCTCCAGCAGAAACTTGACCAGGCGTTTGCCGATGTCAGCATGACCGCGCAACTGCTCTGGGATACGCCCTCGGTGGTGAATCGTTTCGAGGGAACCGGGATATTGACCACCTCGCAGTGTCTAGAATTGGGGATTGTGGGACCACCGGCTCGGGCCGCGGGTGTGGAGCAGGATGTCCGGCTTGATCATCCGTCAGATGTGTACAGTTTCGCGCAGATCCCGGTGTCGCTGTGGCACACGGGCGATGTATTCGGTCGCGCCCATGTTCGCTGGCTGGAGATAGTCCGCTCAGTGGAGTTCATTCGCACCCGGCTCATCACACTGCACGCCGAGCCGGTGCGCGCCTCGGTCAAAGCACTCGAACCGAATGCGATTTCAATATCACTCGTGGAGGGATGGCGCGGTGAGATCTGTCATGTGGCGTGTTCGGATGGTGACGGTCGGTTCCGATGGTACAAAGTGATTGACCCGTCGTTTCACAACTGGGCGGGTCTGGCGCTGGCCATGCGAAATCAACAGATCTCGGATTTTCCGCTGTGCAACAAGAGTTTCAATCTCTCGTACTGCGGGCATGATCTTTAGAGCCACGATGTATGTTTAAGGCGCTGCTCACACGCTGGAAATTTGGAAACCGTACGATCGGTTTTCCTCTCGAAGCACCGGTATTGCCGGAGCGGTTTCTCGGGCGGCCGATAATCGGTCCGGAACCATGTGGGGAGAACTGTGCGAAGTGTTTTGAGGTATGTCCGACAACAGCGATAGAAATCGTTGAGCGACACCCTACAGTGGACCTCGGGCGGTGCTTGTTCTGCGGGGAGTGTCAACAGGCCTGTCCAGCGGGTCTGATCCGTTTTACAAGCAATTTCAGCCTTGCCGCCAATAAGCGGTCCGACCTGCTGGTTCGACACGATGCCGAACAAAAGCTGGTTGAAAAGCTACATGTAGAGATGTTACGATTGTTCGGGCGGTCACTTCGATTGAGACAAGTGAGTGCCGGCGGATGCAACGGCTGCGAAGTGGAAGTAAATGTTCTGGGTACTATCGTGTATGACCTTGGCCGATTCGGTATCCAGTTTGTGGCATCCCCCCGGCATGCCGACGGCCTCTTGATCACCGGCCCGGTGACCGAGAACATGCGGCTGGCACTCCAGAAAAGCTACGAGGCAGTACCTGATCCGAGGGTAGTCATCGCGGTTGGCGCCTGTGCCATATCGGGAGGGCCGTATATCGACCATCCGCAGGCGCACAATGGAGCCGCCAGCCAACTGGCGGTCGACCTCTTTATACCGGGTTGTCCGCCACATCCTCTGACGATCCTCGATGGCCTACTTCGGCTCCTGGGTCGCATGCCTGCAGAGCGGATATCGCGCCTGTAGTAGCGCTTCAGAAACATCCACCAGAGTAACCGTCGCCAATTGTGACACATGAAGCGGGGATTTCTGTTGAGGTCGAGAATAGCCTTGTCTCTTTGCAGCGATGAGATATATTAGTAGTAATGGTGGATTATTTCATCCAGCTACATTTGATTGACTACAGAGTTCGAGCAGTACGCCATGGTTGCAGCTGACCACCTGCCTGAAGAAGCGCTGGTCGAACTGGTGTTGAGCACCGGTCTGTCCACGACGCTTATTTGCACCCCTCACCATCTGCCTGAGCTAGTCACCGGTTGGTTGTTTACTCAGGGTCTGGTGAAAGGGAGCGAGGATATTTGTTCCCTTCAAGTCTGCGATATGAACAGGCGTGTGCTGGTACAGATAAAACAGGACGGTTCGGGGGCGGCCGCTTCCTCCCGGATGATCGTATCATCAGGGTGCTCAGGCGGCAGGGTTCTTGCGGAGTCGTTCCGTATCGGCGAATACTACTGCCGGTCGGAGCTGACGGTGTCAATGGCAGGTTTGGATGAAGCCCTCGCGAACATGTATGAGCGCCTCTCGACCGGACAAGCACTGTCGGGTCTTCATTGCGCCGCTCTGGTCCCACAGGGCGGCGCGGAAGAAATTGTGGCTGATGTTGATGTCGGCCGCCACAACGCGGTGGACAAAGTGATCGGTGCCGCATTGACCTGGGAGTTCCCTTTTGGTCAATCTGTGCTGGTCACCAGTGGACGAGTTTCTTCTGATATGGTGCTGAAGGCGATTCGAGCCGGGATTCCGATCATAGCGACACGTCGCTCGGTCACCAGTCTCGCTGCTGAATTCGCTGAGAAAACAGGAATCACCGTTGTGGCCCGGCTATCCCGGGGCGAGCCGCTGGTTGCTGGGAATGGGAATCGCATTAGCGGATAATGGCATTATGACCAGGATCCTTCATGTTGTCGGCTGCAAGCATGCCGGCAAGACCCGCACGTGTGAGGTGCTGATCCCGCCGCTGCGGCGCCTTGGCCTGTCAGTGGGCACGCTGAAATATACCGAGCATGATGGGTTCGATTGGGATGTTGAGGGAAAGGATACATTCCGCCACCGGCAAGCGGGGAGCGATATCACCGGCATTTTCGGGCGTCACTGTTACGCGTTTTCCGACAACCGCGCTCAGGCGCAGGGCATATCGATCGCCCAGATGATCCGGACGTTTTACTCGGGGTTAGACCTCGTGCTGATTGAGGGGTACCGCATGGATGAGGCGCGCAAGATCGAGGTGCTTAGGCCAGGGTACACGGATCATGCGGTGGCCAATCCTTCTCAACTGGTGGCAACTTATGGAGAACGGCTCTTCGAGTATCAAGCGCCACACTTTGCGTATGGCGCCGAAAACCAACTGGCGCTTCACATCCTCACGCATCTCACGGAACTGACATCTTTCGACGATCATCAACCGCAGGCGGAATGACGACATGTTCGGAAGCGCGGCAATTCTGGCGGGAGGAGCAAGCAGTCGCTTCGGTTCACCAAAACAACTCTATGAATTAAACGGGCGGCCGATGGTCACGGTCGTAGCGGAACGGCTACGCGGTCTGTTCGGGGGTGTCTTTGCGGCCGGCTGGCCGCACGGACTTCCGGCGCCAGATGGGTTGCCGTGCTTTGAGGACATTCATGTCGGCAAGGGCGCACTCGGCGGGATTCACACGGCAATTACCAATGCAGGCGGTGACTGGGTGTTTTGTTGCGGGTGCGATATGCCGCTCATACAGGCAACAGTGATCGGACGGATCATCGAATCGATAGGGGACGAAGATATTCTGCTGCCGGTCATCAACGGGACCCGCCAGCCGCTGCATGCCGTGTACAAACGGCGCATCCTTCCCATGGTCGAAAGACTGTGCACCGCTGACTCTGAGTTTCTGCCCGATCTACTCGCACGGGTCGAGGTTCGATATCTTGAGGAGGCCTGGTTCGCAGACCTCCCCGACTATGCGCTTTCGTTCGTAAGTATGAACGATCGGCTTCAACTCGAAAAGTATCGGGCTGAACTTGCCCTCCTTTAGAACTTGACCTCCGCTCCAGCGGCCACCAGGCGTCCGGGCATCGGGTAATACCGTTCCTCTTCGTAGTTCGTATCAAACAAGTTCCTGACGTTTACGAACAGCTCCACATAGGTCGCCACCCGATAGGCGGCCCTGACGTGAGCCAGAAAATAGTCGCGCATCGGCTGCTTATTGGGATCGACGCGATCGACGATGGACTGGCCGGTGTGACTGACGCTGAGTCCGAATCCCGTCTTCACGTACACCTGGTAATCGATCTTGTGTCGCGGCGAATGCGAGCGTCGATCCCGTATGGTTCCGCCAGTAGTGGTATTGAATTCGTACGCATCGAGATACATGTAATTCAGGCTGATCCCTCCGCGATGAGTATCATAACTCAGACCGGATTCAATTCCGGACAGATCGACGTCTTCAAGGTTTTCATAGAGCGAGTCGCGGTGTTTGCGGTCGATCAGGCCCGCCACATCGCTGCGAAAGTACGCCTGTGTGAAGGTGAGATGATCCACGGGTTTCACACCGTATCCCAATTCCAGCTTCACAGCTCTCTCCGGTCCCAGATCGGGATTACCCGACGTGCTGGCATAGAGCTGGTTCAGAGTCGGGAAGCGTGTGACGCGCGAGGCCGTTGCGTGCAGGTCCAACCACGAGCGGGGTGCATATTTCACGCCTCCGTAGATATCGACGGCATCGGTGGAGGCGCCATCCGGTTTCGAGGTCATGTAGCTGTATCCGCCCCCCAACTCGGTGCGAACGGCGTGGTTGAACTGGTATTCGAACTGATCGCTTAGGGTAGACGTTGTGATCTGGTTTTCGAGCCAGATTTTCCCAGTGTCCTCCTGGCGCTTGATGCCGTCGCGCCGGAGATTGAGACTCGTGGCATTCCGGGCACGGTCCGTCAGCTCGACATCGGCATTGAGCAGTGCGCCCCAATCGTAGCTATCGTGATAGCTGTCGAACACCAGATTTGGATCGGTCATGGCACTGTCCCGCCACCGCTTGAGACGGTTCTCGCAGTCGTCGTAATACAGCTTCCCCTTCCAGTGGAGATGCGAGCCAAACTGACCGTCGGCACCGGCATCGGCGTACCAGCGCCGCCAGAGCGGATATCGCTGGTATTGGGCGCGGTCCGTACCGGTGGGAAGCCCGCGCACGGCATCATACGCCCCTGCCGAGAACGAAAACAGGGTGCCGCTAGCCAGCGTGTAATTAAGTTTGCCATCGACATTGACATGGCGATAATCCGAGTTGTAGCGGAGACCGCCATCCTCGCGGCTGTTCGGTTCGAAGTCATCCGACAGGTCGTAACCGTCAGACGAAGAGCGCCCTGCGGACAGCCACCAGTCAAAGCGGCCGGCTGCGTCGCCATAATTAAGGAGAGCATCGTATCCGGCGTTTTCCGCAGCCGACATCCGCAACTCACGGACAGGCCGACCAGAGACGCGCTGGCTCACGATGTTGATCACACCGCCCATACTGTTGGCGCCATAGAGCGCCGGCGCCGGGCCTTTGACGACGCTGATCTTGGAGATATTGCTCAGTGGAATTGTCGTCAGGTCAAGATCGCCATAATACGGCAGCGCGACAGGTCTTCCGTCATACAGCACCAGCGTTTCCTGCGACTGGAACCCGCGAATCTGCACACGGGATTCTCCCTTGCTGCCGGCAGTAACGATGAGCCCGGGCGCTCCGGACAGCGCGCCGGTCACATTGGTGCTTCCCTGCATCTTGATCGACGTGCCAAGAATATCACTAACTGACGACACGGGCGTATCCTTGCGACCCCTAACCGTGATGATCTCCCCAAGATGGTAAATGGGCAAAGAGTCCTGGTACGCTATCGTATCAGTTGCGGCCGGCAGGCTCTCGGCAGCGATTGGCCGCTCACACAGACAAGCGAATACGGCGGCTGCCAGAATGAAGGTCCACCGCAGTGTTCTCGGATGAGACGTTACAGAAGGCGACATAATCATACTCCTCTGATGATATGGATGTATTGGCGGCACATGTGCAATACCGTTACCCCACCCCGTGTAACGGACATGTCGTGAGGAATATGAATGACCTGATGGCAGCTACAACTGCCGGTCCCATATCTCGCTGACCTTTCCAAACAGGGGAGGCCGGGACGTTTCCATCCCGACCCGGCGGCCGCTCCCCGTAGCATGTCGCCGTAGGCGGAGCGGCTCGGTCAGGGTACTATCTACTTATTTTTTCTTTGTCTTTCGGCTCCGGCGAGCCTTCATGGCAATCTCAATTGTTTTCGGTGCACCGTCGAGTCTGAGGGAGGAAACCATGCCCAGCACGGTGTTACCCACCACCGACTTAACGAATTTGTTCAGCTTAAGCGCTTTGCCGTTAACGCGAATGCGAACGTCGTCAATCGTGGTACTTATGCGATCTTCTCGATCTGTCGTATCAGACATATCCGTGTCCTGTTATCCGACCCCTACATTCTCTGAAGGATCGCTCCGATAGTCCAGCAACCGGTCGACACTGTAATGACTGTCCCGTTGAACAAAACTGGTTTGAGACCGGCCAGCCGCGTGTATGCCAGCACTCGGCTCCGGCTGAGCAGCACGGCCACGCCGTATCCAAGCACGCTCGCCAGGGCGGCCTGCATGCCCACGGTGGCTACCCATTGCATCAAACCGCTGAAGCCACGCTCGGCCCACCAGTGGTTCTGGAACAGGTAGGCCTGCGAGGTGCAGAACACGAGCGCGTTGACCGTTCCCGAGAGAAGCATGAGCACTGCCATGGCGCCGAGTGAGAGTGCGCGTTGGCGCATTTCGACCAACGAGAACAGTATCTCGAGCACGATTGCCTGGCCGACCACACCGGCCAGTTGACAGGTGTACAGATTGGGCAAACCGAGGAATTTGAATCCGGCCGCAACCAGTCCGATGGCAAGGATCGATCCCCGGTACGGCAACGCCATGCGGGCATACGACAGCACCATCACCGCTATCAACGCCAGCACAACCGAGCGCGAGACGACCTCCCCCACACCTTCCATCGAAGCGGTCACGACGGCTTCGAGACCGCCCCAGATGGAGCCAAAGAGCAGGATGGAGAGAAGGGTCCGTCTTGAATAGTTCATACAATTCCTCCTCAGAACGAGAATTTGCTTGAGAAATTGACGCTCAGATTGTCACCGTCATCTTCGATTATTGCCGCAGACGGCGTGGTCACGTATTTCTTGTAAGTGGTCTTGATGTACCCGACCTCAATCCCGAAGCGTACTTTGCTCACGGGCGCGTAGAACATGTTTCCGAAGACGGTGAAGTTCTTGGAGAGTTTCGCCGTTCCTGTGTCGTGGGTGGCTGTTGAGTCCACCTGCTCTTCATCAAGAATCTCCATACCGGCGCCGCCGTTGAAGGAGACTTTGGAGTTGGGCGGTTTGACACCGAGCGTGGCCCATCCGCCCATGACCTTCACAGGTTCGTTCTTGACACCGGTCGTAGAGCTCCAAGTATCCTTGAAATACGACGCATTCGAGAATAGCGAGATGAGGTTGGCGCCATAGAACCCCTCGCCCATAAACGTGACAACGGGAGAACCGGCTTTGAAATCAAGGGCGGCGGCGTAGGTCGTGGTTTTGTCTTCATATGTCGTGTCGTTGAGTGCTACCTCGAAATCCTCCTGGCCGAAGTGCCCGGAGACACCGACGGTAACATTGGGAGTCCCGAATGCGAACCGCCCCTGTGCGAAGGGCAGGCCATTCAGTTCGCCTGCTCCCATCAACTCGGTCTGGCCATACTTGGCTGCCGGGTCCTGGTCGGAGGCCAGCGGGCGGACCAGCGCCAGTTGGGCGAGAAAGGTCTGTTTCTCGGTCGCGTTCTTGTACTCGAACCGAATCTGCGGCATCCGATTCCAAAGATTGCCGGAGCTTGAGAATCCCGGTATGGAAACGTGGGCGTCAGTTTCCGGCGAGAGCGGTGCAAAACAGGTCCAGTCCTGACCGAACAGTAGTGTGACCTTTTGCTTAGTCATCGTGAAGTATGCCAACCGCAGACGGGGTGCAGCCTGCATGGAACCGCCATTCTTGCCGCTTCCTCTCAGACCCCAGAAGTCGATCTCAGCCTTGCCGGCAATCTTCCAGCCGGCTTCTTCCATACTGAGATTTAAGCCAAGCCGTGTTTGGCGCGCCGTCAGAAGCAGGTTCTTGGTGCTATCGGTGAGGGCGGCTACAGTCGGTATGTCCGCGTTGACGTTGTTGTTGTATTGCAGGTTCGACAAAATGAAACCGTACGGTTTTGCCGTAAGTTCGTTCTGCGCCCCGACGGCGGTCCCGAGTGTGATGATGAACAGACACGCAATGATGACAGACAACTTCCTCATGTGTTCCTCCGTGTGACGGTTATCTGGGGTCAGCGTGTACCCCGAATGTTTCGACTACTTTTTTTCCAATCAGAATCCAAACAGTTGCTGGTATGACCGGTGGAGACGGTCGACCTCTTCACGATCCGCCGTCGTTTTCGATCTCTCGAGCATCTGGCGAATGATCTCCTTGCGCTCTTCCTCGGACTTGATGCTGAGCATGCGCAGGCGGGTCTTCTCGTGACATGAGTTGCACTGCAGCAACTCGAGCGAGGCGTGAATTTTTTCCACGTCGTCCGGATCGATCTTCGAGCCGGTCATGGTCTGCATGTCCTGGATCATGTTCAGCAGGTCCGCTTCACTGCCGTGAAACGAGGCGAAACGGGACTCCGAGTGGCAGCGGCCGCAGTTCTTCTGGAGCACGTCGACATCGGCAGCCTGTTTCAGATTCGCCAGATCGGACTTGGTGGCCAGGGTGGCCTGAAGACCGGACAGCTCGGCCCGGGTGCCCAGTGTCAGGTTGGTCACAAACAGCAGCAACAGGGTGTTGCAGATAAGCAGAAACATCACCAGCACGCGCATTTTGGCGTCCATACTAATTCTCACCTCCCATGCTCAACGACTGAGCGGGGTTCATGGTAAATGGCGAAGTTCTTAACGGCGAAATAGAAGGCGATCAGGCCGGCGCAGACGACACCGATAGTGATGAGAATCTCGCCGATAGCCGGATAGTAGCTCTCCCAGCGCTCGACCGTGATGCCGGTGACGGCCACGTTGAGCCGGTTCATAACGACGCCTATGACGACACACAGGGCGGACCAGAACTGCCCGGTGCGACTCGTGTACACTTCTCTATTGAGCAGGAGCGCCAGCGGCAGCACCGCGCCAATAAGCAGTTCAAGCCAGAAAGCGATGGCGGCCACGTTAAACACGAACAAATACGGTATGGCGTCACGGGCCATCAAATCTGCTCCTCGCATGATGAGGTAGATCATCAGGATCACCGGGATGGCGCGCGCCGGTCCGGTCAGCAGTTCTGTTTCCGGCGGGCGCTTGAATGCTTTGGATGAGAACATCCCCTCCACAATCACCATAGCCGGTCCCACCGCGATGGCCGAAGCCAGGAATAAAAGCGGGAGAATCGGCGTGTACCAGAGCGGATGGAGTTTGTGTGGCACAATGAGGAACACCGAACCCAGCGAGGACTGGTGCATGGTCGACAGGATCACACCGGCAATGACGAAGCCGATCGTCACTTTCTTGACCAGTGTCAGCGCCTTGTGCATCTTGAAGCGCTCCAGAACCGACGGTGCAAACTCGACGGCCAGGACGACCGTGTAGAGAGCGACACACGAAGCTACTTCGAACATCACCGACTTGACCTGGAAATGGTACAGGGGTCTCCAGATGTTCCAGGGGCGGCCAAGGTCAACCATCAGGGCGACAATCACGAGAACATATCCGAGGAACGCTGTCAGAATGGCAGGCCGCACGAGTGCATGGTATTTCTCGCGTCCGAAGATATGGACCACAGCGGCCGTGGTGAACCCGCCTGCCGCCAGCGCCACACCCGACATGACATCGAAACCAATCCAGATACCCCACGGGTAACCATCGGAGAGATTAGACACGAAGCCTATTCCGAAGGCGTAGCGGAGGAGCGCCGTGACGACGCCAATAGCCGTCAGGACGATCAGTGTCCAGAGGCCGGGACCCAGTTTGATGTTCGCATTGTCAGTCATGGATCTCCTCCTTTCGCTGTTCGTTCTCATCGGCGAGTTTTATCCGCCGTTGGATCACTTTGTAAGTAGCCGAGAGCCCCAGCGCGAGGCCTACGATCAGCGGGGGCACAGCGTGCATGGCCGGCTCCGTGTACTCCAACAGGGCCTTTTGGGGAAGGTTGGTTTTGTAACCAACCTGTTCGAACGGGACCTGCGAAAGGTGCAGGACACAGGTGCCGCCCACCTCGTCTTTTCCATAGACCTGGTGGACATAGCGCGAGGGATGACGGCGGATTCGTTCTTCGGCTTCGGCAATCATGTCGTCGCGATCACCGAACGTGAGCGCCTGAGTCGGACAAGCCTTGACGCACGCCGGAATGCCGCCGTTGGTCACGCGGTCGGCACACATTGTGCACTTGGTGATCTGAGGCGTGAGTCCGTCGCTCCACTCGAACTTCGGAACCAAGAAGGGACAGGCCAGGAGGCAATAGCGGCAGCCGAGGCACCGGTTCTTATCATAGACGACCGGTCCCTCAGGCAGTTTCTCAATCGCCTTGCCCGGACAGCAGGAGGCGCAACCGGGTTCATCGCAGTGCATGCACCGCATATTGCCGAACACCCAGTTGAAACGACCACCTACTGACAGCTCGTTATAGGTGATGAGCGTCCAGGTATCTTCGTTGAGATTCTGCGGGTTTTGGTACCCGGCCCCGGAGAAGAACCGGGTCGAACTCGTCTTGCGGTTGTTCCATGACTTACAGGCAACCATGCAACCACGGCAGCCGATGCACCGGTTGTTGTCGACCAGTATTGCTTTCATCGCCATCACACCGCCTCCTTCTTCATGACATCCACGAGGAACGCCTTGTACTCAGGGATCATGGTGTTGGCATCGCCGACATGAGGTGTCAACACGTTGGCCGAGTCCCCTGTCGCGAGCCCGGCATAGCCGTAGTGCCAGATGATACCCACTTCATCGATCAGCCGGCCGTCGACCCAGAACGGTTCAAACCGCTCGGTGACCAGGGCATACGCCTCCATGCCGCCGCGGGCGGAAATGATGCGGACGCGGTCGCCGTTGACGATCCCCTTACGTTTGGCGAGGTCCGTGCCGATCTCGATAAACGCATCCGGCATCAGCTCCACCAGCCAGGGCATATTCCGTGTCATGGCACCGGCCTGCCAGTGTTCGCTCACCCGATAGGTTGTGGCCACAATCGGATACTTATCCGGACCACCGAGGTTGTCCACATCGGGAGTCTTCCACACCTTGGTGACCGGGTTGAACGGCACATGGTTCATAAGGTTGCGGACCGGGCTTTCCACTGGCTCATAATGCTCAGGGAATGGTCCTTCCTCGACACCGCTGCTGAAGAGGCCTGCCACCCCTTCCGGTCGCATGATGAATGGTAGTTTTTCACCCGGTGGCCACGGGCCGTCCGGCACGTCCCCTTCCCAGGCTTTCTTCTCTTCATTCCACCGGATCACCCAACGATTGGGGTCGAGCGGCACGCCCTGTTTGTTGACCGACGCACGGTTGTACAGAATGCGACGGTTCACCGGCCAGGTCCATGCCCACTTGGGGAAGAGACAAAGTTTGCTCGGCACATCATCACGAGAACGGCGCGCCATCATGTTGCCGTCATTCGTGTAACTGCCGCACAGGATCCAGTTGCCACAGGCAGTGGAACCGTCATCCATAAGGAAAGCAAAGCCGGGAACCTGGTCCCCTTTCTTGAAGAACTTGTTCTTGTCCGGGAAGGCGGTGTCTTTCAGGAAATACCCATTGGACTCTTTGGCCGCCATGTGGACATCCGGTTCTTCGCCGGAACCATAGTTCCATGTGACCCTGAGCACCGGATCGGGAAACGCGCCGCCAGACGCGTACTTCTTTTTCAGTTCCTTCACGAGGTGGTCAACAATCCAAGCATCCGATCGCGCATCCCCTGGCGGATCGACTGCCTTGTACCGCCATTGCAGCATGCGCCCAGAGTTGGATACGGAGCCTTCCTTTTCAACGGAAGCCGCCGCCGGGAGCAGAAACACCTCGGTGTCGACATCGGCGGCATTCACACCGGGCCGTTTCCAGAAGATTGAGGTCTCCGTCTCGAACAGATCGACCGCCACCATCCAGTCCAACTTGTGCAGGGCGGCCCGCTCCATGTTGGAGTTCGGTCCACCCACGGCCGGATTCTGACCAAAGCAGAACAGCCCTTTGATCTTCCCGGCGTACATCGCCTCGAAGAGAGCGATATGCGAGTAGTTAGCGGACCGTTTAGGGACGTAGTCATAGCCGAAACCATTCTCAACGGTTGCATGGTCGCCGTACCACGCCTTGAGCAGGCTGGCAATGTATTTCGGAGTGTTGCCCCACCAGTTGGCGCTGAGGGGATCCTTGGTGGTCGGCGTGTAGTTCTTGATATAGGTCGCCAGATCGACATCGGCCGCCGCCGGAGACTTGAGATACCCGGGCAGCAGATGGAACAGCAACGCCGCATCGGTGGAGCCCTGCACGTTGGATTCGCCCCGCATGGCATTCACGCCGCCGCCGGCGATCCCGATGTTGCCAAGCAACAACTGCAATATGGAATAGGAGCGAATGTTCTGCGTGCCGTGGGTGTGCTGAGTTGTCCCCATGGCATAGAGCCACGTCCCGGCGCGGTTCGGCGCCCAGGTGGAGGTGTACACCTCACAGATCTTGCGGAAATCTTCCCTCGGCGTCCCGGTAATCTGGCAGACAGCATCGATGGTGTACCGCGAAAAGTGCTTCTTCAGCAACTGGAACACGCACCGTGGGTGCGTAAGCGAGTTGTCCCGCTTCGGCATCTCATTGCCGTCAAGCTCGTAGACCCAGCTGGATTTGTCGTAGATTCGCTTGGCTTGATCGTAGCCGGAGAAGATGCCGTCGTGGAAATCATAGCGCGAGTCGATCAAGTAAGACGCGTTCGTGTATTCGACGATATAGTCGCGATTGAATAGGTTGTTTTCCAGCGCGAAATTGATCATACCGCCGACGAAGGCGATATCGGTTCCCGATCGGAGCTTGGCATAATGATCGGCAAACGCTGACGTGCGGGTGTACCGCGGGTCAACCGACAGGACGATAGCGCCGCGCTCTTTGGCGCGTTGCAGCCAGCGGGTAGCCAGCGGGTGGTTCTCCGCGCAGTTGGAACCCATGATCATGATGACATCGGCATTGACCATATCGGTCCACTGATTGGTCATTGCCCCTCGACCGAACGAAGCCGCCAGACTGGCGACAGTGGACGAGTGTCATATTCGGGCCTGGTGCTCGAGGTAGACGACCCCCAGCGCCCGCATCGCCTTGGAGAGCATGTAACACTCCTCGTTATCGAGCGCAGCGCCGCCGAGGCAGGCGATCCCCTCGGTGCGATTGACCAGCTTGTCGCCATCTTTGGCCACGAAAGTCTTGTCACGAGTAGTCTTCACCCGGTCTGAAATAGTCTCAACAGCCCATTCCCACGACTTTTCCTCCCACTTGGTCGACTTGGGGGCACGATAGAGGACCTTGGTCAATCGACGGTTATTGTTGGCAATCTGCGAGATAGCCGCCCCTTTGCTGCAGAGGGCGCCTTCATTGATGGGATGCTCGGGATCCCCCTCGGTATTGATGACCTTACCGTCAACAACCGAGACGATCTGGCCACACCCCACGCCGCAGAACGGACAGATGGTGGTGGTTTCTTTCGCCTTGGCCGTTTTGAGTTTGAGAGGCGGCACGGCCGCCGCCGGGGGAGTAAGGCCGAACAGGGCCACGCTTGAAGCCAAGCCGGCGCCGGCAGTAGCGAGGAACTGACGTCGCGAGGTTTTCATGAGTTCTTTCTCCCGAATGAATATCGAATCACATCATTGCTCTTTGACGATAGGCTTGGGAAGCAGGATTGTCCTGCATGTCAAACGCTGCATAGCCGACAAAATCCTGGATGTACCCTTCGAACGCGGCGGTTATGTCGACCGCTGACGATGCCAGGTACTCGGCATCGAGATCTACCATCGTGTTTTCCGGCACGACGATGGTCTTGAGATAGCGACGACAGCTGTCACAGGAATAGGCACGGAATTTGTCCGAGCTGTCGACCTGCAAATAACCGAGCTTAATTTGGTCCTTCTCCATGCAGAACGGGCATCGAAGACGCGGGAAACGCCAGCCATGATCACAACCGATGCACCACAGTTGCATGCCGCCTTCTTTGGCATCGATCTGACCCATCCGCGACCAGAGTCCGCACACCGGGCAATAACCATACGGCCAATCCTTGAATCTGCCCTGATCGGCGGCCAGGTCGGCCGCTGCCTGTCTGATAGGTCGCACGAGGTACACGGCGAAGAAGGCGAGTATTTCAAGAGGGAGCCCTTGCCGTCGACTGAATTCGGCCACCGCCGCGCCGGAGCCCGACAATGTCAGGTTGGTAAGCGCCGAAATCGATTTCGGGGACTCTGCCGGGTCGGAAACAAGACCATTTATGTTGTGAAACTTTTCACTAACATGGTCACACAAAAGGAGTACCAGCTCGCGCGCGTACGACACCAGATGGTCTACAGGCAAGGGTACCTCGACGCGGGCAAAAAGGGGCGAGCCCTCGGGCCGCGTGTCAATGCTCCAGCCCTGAACATGCTCTCGGATTACGGCGGAAAACAATTCCGTCGTATGCAGTCGCAGGTTCGTTTCGCGAAGCCCAAGCGTGAACCGCTCGGCCTGCTGGCGATCACTACGAGAGATGACCTGTCCCGGTGCATTCATACTGATAACATTGGTCTCGATGTTCTTATAGCGTTTGTACGGATATGTATACATCGCCTTTGAATTGTGTCAAGTAATTTCAGCACGAAAATAGGGTATTCAATACATTTTCTCTTCCTTTAAGTCCGATTAAGATGACCTTAGTTATTACAGAATTCGCCGATTTGCGCACTGTGCGGCTTGTGCGTTCACACGCCGGTTCTTGGTCGAGAGGTTCGCCACCACAAAGCGCCGACCACGACGGCCATGGCAGCATCGATACCGTTTGATACCAGCACGCCGACTTCACGCACCGAGCAGGCGTATTGGAGCGTGAGAAACAGGACCGCAGAGACCTTTGTAATCACGAGCACACGGACGTGGCGGTATCTGGAGAACTCGACCGCATAGAACGTTCCCAAAAGAACATGAAACAGGCCTGCCTGCTGCAGGAAGAACCGGTGGCAGTCGATCGACCAGCCGAAAAGTGACAGCAGCCATTTGGGGGCCGCCAGGAGGACGATGCCAAGCACGATGCTGTGCGCGGACACGAGAGTCACGGCAATCGCCAGAAGCGACAACTGATTGCGATCAGAGGCCTGTTCTGACATAGGTTCCCGCCCTTCTGTATTGACATGGCGTTGTATGTCTATTTTACTTACCATACGAAGGAACTTGTCGAGCCGCAAGCGCAAAGGCTTTCGGGGCATGGCCGGATACCGTCAAGCGAATTGTGTAAATTCGGGATTGGGCATATCCGCCGGGTTGTTTAAGACATAGGCGATTATTCCGTAAATGATTCGTTCCATGCTTGGGGTGTTGTTGAAAGAGCGCATCGGGAT
>JBFMDV010000011.1 GCA_040753875.1 Candidatus Zixiibacteriota bacterium
TCGTGTACTTTGTCATCGGCGTATCCTTTCGTGGGTCGTGCTTCTACACGACCGCTTCCGTTGAATTACTCACCGAAAGGCTACGCTACTTTTTTATCAATTTCCACACCTTTTGAAATTAACTCTTGTCCCGGACACTCTGACAATGTGCCCATCATCATAGATGTTCTTCGTCTCACGACATGAGCTCCAAGCAAGGACAGAGATCAATAGCAGAGCGACGCATTTGGCATACTTCATAATATACTCCCCTTTCTTTCCATTGTCACCGTCGACCAGACAAATATATAGTCATATGGCCACTTTGCATATCATTGTAAATATGCGTAAACATGGACTTTAGCAAGAGACGGATGATTAAGCGGACTGTGCAATGGAAGTTCAGCCATAGAGGCCGGGTGCACGGTAGCGTTCCAGACATCCGGCAGTTCGTTTTGCGCCTGCTGGTTGGCGTACACCAACCAGACCAGATGTGTCACTGCTTCCGGAGCACCGCCACCATCCGATACGATTCCCGATCATTGGAAAGAGGCATCTTCAGATCGAAATCCCCCAGAAGATCCGCAATCTCGAACCGCCCGGAAAGTTGCACCAGAGCCCTGAACGTATTGAGCGAACAGCGGCGAAGTCGCTCCGTGAATTCGTACTGCCTGCTCTCTTCACCATTGGTGACCGAGAACGTGATCACCACGTCATCGCACTCCGTCAACGGGTCGAACTGCTGATTGCTCCCGCCCCAATCTGTCACCACCGTGGTGTCGCCACGGGTCATGGTCCAATAGGTCTTGACCGAGGGCTCTTCGTCGCCGTAGAAATCGCGTGGGTGAGCTGTCGAGACAATGTAAAGCCCACGCTCATTGAGCAGGTCCGCCGCGCAATTGAGGTTGGAAAGGACGTCCTCGTTGGTAAGCAGATGTCCGAATGACGCTATCAAGCTGTAAACAAGATCATAGCGGCGGTCGGTGCGGTACGATCGCATGTCTCCTTCAAAAATGCCTGCGCTCAACCGTTCTTTTGCGACCAGTTCTCTCGCGTAGGCCACCATGGCCGGTTCGAGGTCGAGTCCATCTGAAACGAATCCACGGCGCGCGATCTCCCGCACATGATACGCCGGACCGCAGGCGAACTCGAGGGCCGACCGCGGCTCTCGATCCGCATACTTGCGAACGGCGTCGAGAAGGAAATTGACTTCGCCGGGCACATTGCGAAAATCGAACGCGATATCGTAAATCTCCGGCAGTGAATAGACGCGTCCCATGTGATCAAACGTAGCCAATTCAGGTTGTGCTGTCCAGAGCCTTCCGCCTGCACCTGTAGCTTGCTTGAAATCGCAACTGGTCGTACCTTGGCAGATCATGACCCGGCAATCACCCGACAACAGACAGAGATGACATTCCGGCAGCGCATCATCGACTTCTTCGCCCTCAAGCGCAGCATGGTGGGACTGCTGGGGATGGTCATACTGGTCGGCATGGGGGAGAAGATGGCTGAGCGATTCCTGCCGATCTATCTCATCGCCCTGGGTGGCGGCGCTATTTCGGTCGGCTTGCTCAACGGCCTGGATAACCTGCTCTCGGCGCTTTACTCATTTCCCGGCGGCTATCTATCCGACCGCTTCGGTACCAAGCGGGCGCTGCTGATCTTCAATGTTCTGGCCATGGCCGGGTTTCTGGTCGTGATCTTAGTCCCCACCTGGCAGGCGGTCATTATCGGTTCATTCTTGTTCCTTTCCTGGACTGCCATATCGCTCCCCGCCACCATGAGTCTGGTTGCACGGATTCTTCCCCGTGCCAAGCGCACCATGGGGGTCTCCATGCATTCGCTGGTGCGACGGATCCCCATGTCCCTTGGACCACTGCTGGGAGGTACATTTATCGGTATCTGGGGGGAGACACGGGGTGTCCGGTTGGCCTTTGTGGCAGCGCTCGGAATGGCGCTGGTGGCGGCTATTATGCAGCAACTCCTTATTGAAAACAACTCTGAGACAGACGCTATCAATGGAAAGGCTGAAAAGAACCCGCTAAGACTCTTCCGGGAAATGACACCTGAGATGAAAAACCTGCTGGCCTCCGACATCCTGATCCGCTTCTGCGAGCAGATACCGTACGCGTTTGTCGTCATCTGGTGCATGAAAGTCATCTCATCGCCGGTAACAGCTTTCGAATTCGGCTTGTTGACTACTATTGAGATGGCCACCGCGTTTGTCTGCTATATCCCCGTCGCCTACTGGGCAGATAAGACGCAGAAGAAGCCGTTTGTAACTATCACGTTTATCTTCTTCACGCTCTTCCCGATCATGCTTCTGTTCTGTCAGTCGTTCTGGCCGCTGGTAGGGGCGTTTGTCATTCGTGGCCTGAAAGAGTTCGGTGATGCCACCCGCAAAGCGTTGATCATGGATCTGTCTCCGGCCGGTCGCGAGGCCGGCATGTTCGGACTCTATTACCTGATGCGGGACACCGTCGTCTCTCTGGCTGCATTCGGCGGGGCGTTTCTCTGGATGATCAGCCCCACCGCCAATTTTCTGGTGGCGGGCACATTCGGCGTCCTTGGCACGATCTGGTTCGCGTGGAAAGGGCGGGACCTGAAACTCAGACCGCCTGATTCCGTACGTTCCCGTTGAAATAGATGATTGTATCTGTAACCGCTATTGATCCGGGAGAACACACGATGATGCTCCGTGATTTGAAAATCAGCGTTCGCGATGATGTGGCCCCGCTTTGTCCGCACTGCGAGCAGCCGCTTGATGAAGTCTATGTCCGGTCGAAAGGACTGGGTGTGGTGATGCCGCAGAGCACGCTCTGTTTCTGTCCGCACTGCCACAAAGTGCTCGGTTTCGGCCAGAGCCGGATGATGTAGCCGTTTCCGCACCTCAAGTCACACTTTTTTTGTCGCTTTGACGGAAGGAAAGTCCATGAAAGATCGTAAACTCACCGCCCCAGAGGGGTATGACATGTCGCGCCAGCGGATGGTGGCGTTGTTTGCAGCACAACTCGATGATCGCTCGCAGAAGCTGAAGGAGAATCTCGCCGGCTTGACTATCGAACAACTCCAGTGGCAGCCGCATCCGGGTGTCAACACCATCGGGATGCTTCTTGCCCACCTGGCGGTCTCCGAAGTGTACTGGCTGAATGTGGCTCCCGCAGAAATGCGCCTTGAACCCGAGGGGGATAATCTGATCCTGAACACTATCGGAATCAGAATGGACGATGATGGCCTGCCGCTGGCTTCAGACGCTCGTCATTCCGCCACTTTGAGGGGAAAAAGCCTCACCGACTATTTCGGCATGCTCGACAAAGCCCGCCGCGCCAGCCATGCCACTATGCAGAAATGGAATGACGCTGATCTGGATACTGCCTATAAGCTTAGGGATTTCACCGTCACACGCGCCTGGACCGTCTATCATATCCTTGAGCATACCGCCGGGCATTATGGGCAGATGCTCCTGCTCAAGCACCTGATGGGTGACGCGGGGGTTCTGAAGGTGAGTGATCCGGCATAGCTTCCTGCCTTTCACTCAGGGGAGGACCGCCGGTCAGCTTCCTCCCGGCGACCGTCGGTGACTGGCCCACATCTAACACTTGCATCCGAGGCTGTTGGGACGTATATTATAAACATCTTAACACGACCTCGGAGCACTGCAAGAAACTACTGTTAAGGACAATTTAATCGAAGTGTCGCGGCGTTCTCTTGAAACCAGGAGGTGCATATGAGAACCATCACCGTGTTGCTTCTCGCAACTTTGCTGCTGTGCGTCGCCGGCTGTAATAGCGACCAGCCCGCGCCGGTAGCCACACAAAACGACAACTCGAATACAGTCCGACTACCGGCTGAAATTCAAAGTCAACTCGATAAACTCACGCCCACCGAAGCTGACCTTGAGTCCGATTTCACCAGTCTCCCCAGCGTCCAAGTCCCGCCACCGGTGTTCGACACCAGTTTCGATGTTTATGCGGTTGGAATCCTTTGGGGACATCTCGCCAACCGGCCGCTGAACGGCACCACGACCACTGACTGGTCCGGCTCCCTGTGGGTGAACGGCGTGGCTGTGGTGACTATCCCCCTCACGCTCGGATTCGAGCCGAACCAGGATTCGCTGCTGCCGCAGACAATTCCCTCGCAGGCTGCCTGGGTCTCATACACGACCGGCGATTTCGACGGTATCGCGGCACTGGTATTTCTCAAACGTGGGATCGTGTACATCACGCCGCCGGTACTGACATTCGAGACGCCGCCATTCACGAAGCAGTTCACATTCGAACAGCTGCGTCGCCTCAACGTGGTTTATCAGGTCGACTCGGTCAACAGCGTGGCGATACAGGCTCGCAAGCTCTGGCCGTTCCCCTGTCCACAGGGAATCATGCGTGGGGAGTGGGTGAAGAACAATATCTCAGGAGACAGCGGTCATTTCGGCGGCCTCTGGCTTGAACAGACTAACACGCCCGCAGGTGTCTATTCGGGCGTTTTCTGGACTACCAGTGACGGCAGGCGTCTGTTCGAGGGCTGGGTGTCAGGCTATATGACGGATCAGATCATCGCGTATCTGCGTGGCACCTGGTACTATGATGATCCCACCATGTGTCCGTTGTGCGGTTCGGGCCACGGACGATACAGCGGCTACTTCAAGTATGTCAACAGCACGCGCGGTGGAACGATCGACGGGGAAGTCGGATGGGCACCGTCCATCGAACAGTTAAATCTGCCGATGGTGGGTGTCTGGAAGCAGTTCTGTCCATTCGGCCACGACGACGACCACATGTCCACACAATGACGATCTTCTCGGGGCAGGGCCGTACGAGGCGGCCCTGCCCCGACTTCTCACGTCAATTGTTCAGTGATAGACCGTTACCCCGCGCGCTTCGAGCTTCGGGATGAGCGAGTCGACTGAGTACTGCGACAGGCTGTTGTGGCTGATGTAGATTATATCGCCGGCCCCCAGCCCCGTGTTATTCACCAGTGGCTGTATATCGGAAAACCAATTGTACTGCAGGCTTAGTTCCTTCAGATTCACCAGTCCAGTCAGAGCACTCAAGTCAGATATCTGATTAAAGGTCAGGCCAAGGTTTTCCAATGTGGTCAACCCGGAAAGAGGGGCAATACTTGTGATATTATTGCTGGCCAGACTCAGGACTTTCAAATGGCTGAAATTCTGGACGAACGCAATATCACCGAGGTTATTGGTCGCGATATCGAGTTCCTGCAACGACGGCAGTCCGAAGAGGGATGAATAATCGGTCACCTGGGTCTCTCTCAATCGAACCACCCGAAGGTTGGACAGTCCGGACAACGAACCAATATCGGTGATCGGATTTTGAACCAGTTCCAACTGCACCAGGCTGGTCAGCCCGCTCAGCGGGGTAACATCGCTGATGTTGTTGCCGCCAAAATTGACTTCCACCATCATGATCAGGCCGGCGATCGGATCCAGACTTGTAATATGATTCCTCTGGAGGAACAGGTACGCCATGACGGGACAATGCTCGATCCCGGTCAGATCGGCGATATTACCGTCTGCCGCTTCGATTCGTGAGACGGCCGTCAGGTCCGACTTCCTTATGTCGCCCGTAGGTTTCCCGATGATCTCGCGAATGATCCGATTAAGGGCCGTGTCCGGAAACTCCACTGTGGTGTCGCCGTGACACCTGGCGCTGGTGACGTTCGATATCGCGCTCCAGTTCCCTTCCCAGTCCCGTGTCTTGATGGCAAAGTAATACTTGGTATCGGGTTGCAGGCTGTCGATCACCGTCGACTGTTCCATACCGGCGGGTAACGGCGCCACAATGCTGTCAATATGGTGGGCGGCGCTGAAGGTCTGCACCGTGATGCTGTCGTATGCCGCGCGCAGATCATACTCGCTGGCACAACCGGCGTTGCCGTCATTGCCGGGTGATGTCCATTGGAGCGCTATCGAATTGGTGGTGACAACGGTGACATGTAGGTCGCTGATGGACGAGGGCGGTGTCGTGTCCTCAGGTTCGTCGTTGTCCACCCCGCCGCCGGAACCCGAGCATGACACCATGATCCACGGCATCAGAAATGCCACGATTGTGATGAGTGTAAATTTCGGTCTCGAAAGCATACCAGCCTCCTTTGATGTGTGATGATTGGCGGCATCCGCCATTACAGCTATGACTCGCGATAACATGGGACGATTGCCGCGCGTACGGCAGCTATTCGCGCTGTAATTATACTATTCAGTCCACGATAGTCAAGCGGTTTGGACGGAACGAACGGTAGCGCCGGCTCGGAAAGCACACAAAAAGTGCCTTCTTAGCCCATGCGATGACACTGCCATGACAAATGGACTTCAGGGGAGCGTATCGTTGACCGACTCTGAATGTCAAGTGCAAGGAGGACTGTCATGCGCAGATCGGTAATTGTCGCTCTTGTTTTATTCGCCGTCGGGGCTGTTGTCCATGCTGCCACCCTCACCGGCGTCGTAGTCGACCGCAATACCGGCGGCCCGCTCGCGGGCGCTACCGTGTCCATGGAAGGTCGTAACAAAAGCCTGGCTACCGATGCCGACGGCCGATTCGCGATAACTTACGATTCCGGTGTTCCCCTCACTCTGAGTGTGAGTCACGTCGGTTATCGCACCAGGCGGAATCTGTCGGCTGACGGCGGCGAATTGCGAGTGGAGTTGGAGCCGGCCGCATCGGTGCTCGACAATGTGGTCGTGACCGCCAATCGCTACGAAAAAGAAGCGTACCGGACGGCCCAGCCAGTCACGGTCACTGGCACTGGTGAGATCCAAAACAAAGGGTACACTATCGTCTCCGATGTCATCCGTTCGTTTCCCGGTGTGGATATGAACGATGCCGGGCCGTTCCGTGCCCGCCCGGTGATCCGCGGTCTGTACGGCACGCGTATTCTGGTACTGGTCGACGGCGAACGGTTGAATGACCAGCGTGACATATCGTCATTTGCGGGTGTTTCCATGTCACTGGTGGATCCCAATGATATCGAGCGGGTCGAAGTGGTCAATGGACCGTCATCGGTGCTCTACGGCTCCGATGCCATGGGCGGCGTGATCAATATCATCACCCGTAAAAACAGCTTCAACAGCACCCTCAAGCCGTTCGCCACGTACAGCGGTCGCTATTCGACTGCCGACCAGCAGCATTCCAACCGCCTTGATGTCGGCGTCGAGGCGCAGCGCTGGGTGACATCATTCGGATTTCAATACCGAGAGGCCAACAAAGATTATCAGCCGCCGGACGGTTGGAATTCAAAACCTGAGTTTTTTGTTTATCGCCCCGGTTTTTATGACAGCTTAAACGCCCGCACCGGATATGATTTCTCGCGCGATCGGCTCGTCAATTCTCGCGCGCGGGTGAACAACTACGAAGGGAAACTCGCCTATAAGCTCGCCGAACGGCAGCGCCTTGACCTCGACCTGAATTTCTTTCGCGGGAACGACATCGGATACCCCGGTGTCCCCAATGACTCCACGCCGTTCCTGTTCGTCTATCCCAACCATGATCGTCAGGCGGCCTCGCTTACCTACACCGCCCGGGGACTCAGCTCGCATCTGGCCAAGCTGGAATCGAGATTGTATTTCGACCGGATCACCAAGGATTTCCTGACTGATTTCCTCGGCTCGCTGGTGATACCGGCCGGACCGCCGCCCAACCCACCCACTATTACGCCGCTAACCGCCACGAACCACACCGAAGTTACCAAGTATGGTCTCAATTTCCAGGAGCTGTACGCGCTTGGCCCCAGGCTGAACCTTACCTCCGGCTTTGATTTTCTTCATGAAGCTATCGACGGTGACGTTGTCGAGATCACGCGTTTCGACGGCTTCGGGCCGTTTCCGTTCAACGACACCACCCGTGGTTCGTCCGTACCGAAAAACAACTGGAACTCGCTCGGGCTGTTCGCTTCCGGCGAAATCAACCTCGCCCCGTTGCTGGTGACTGCCGGTCTTCGCTACGATAATTTCTGGATCAACACCAATCAGACCCCCGGCTATGAGGACGATAGCGGCAAAGCTCTGCCGACACAGAGCGAACATTACAATTCGGTCAATGGCTCGCTCGGACTTGTATACAATATTGGCGGAGGTGCGAACCTTGTCGCCAATGTCGGGACAGCGTATCGCGTGCCGAACGTGGTAGAGCGATTCTACTACGGCTCCGCGTCCGGTCGCCAGACCCGCCCCAATCCCGATATCAAACCCGAACGGTCGGTCTCGATCGACTACGGTGTGAAGGCAATCCACCCGCATGTGAACTACTCGCTGATCGGCTTCTATAGTTTATATAATGATTTCACTCAATTGCAGACCTACGACAGTCTCCCACCGAGCAGCCCCGGCGCGCCGTACACGCCATTGTGGCGTTATGAGAATCTCGAGGATGTTCGCATCTATGGTTTCGAGGGGGTTGTCGAAGGGAATTTCGATTTCGGTCTGTACGGGAATCTGAATCTCGCTTACCAGCACGGTCAGATCAGAAGCGCCGACCAGCCGCTGTTCGTGTCGCCGGTCAAACTTGGTGTGACAGCCGGGTATCGTCACAAGAAGTACGGTGCATTCGGTGAGGCCAATCTCCGGGTGGTGGGGGACCAGAATCGCGTACCCGATGTCGCCTATCTGGATGACATTCCCTCGAAAGGGTTCACTGTGGTGAATGCGACCGTCGGCTTCAGGCCGTGGAATCTGGTGCGGCTCTCGCTTTCGGCGAATAACATATTCGACAAGGCGTATGCGGAACCGTTCAACGCCCGAAACCCGGACAACCCGATCGCCGAGCCGGGACGCAATTTTGTGGTCAGTATGACCGCAAACCTGTAAACGCCCCCGGAACGTTTCATGACCAGGCCCCGCGTCGAGGTGAGCGATCCCGGGCCTGCCCTGAATTCGACTGACCGCGTAACCTCTGACACCACAATCGGTACCAAAATAATCCGGTTCCTTGTTACAGTTTTCACTTGACAGAAAAAGGGGTGAGGGGTATACTTTTTTGTGAACCCTTTCACATAGGCGTATCTTATAGCGCTGCAAACCGTTAGATATAGGGGCACAATGCCATCGCTGAATCGTAAACGCATTTCCGAATCAACCATTCACCGTCTCTCCCAGTACTATCGGGCCCTTTCACTTCTCGAAAAAGAGAACTATGAAACTGTCTCGTCGAAAGAGCTCGCCAAACGGGAGAAATTGACTCCGGCCCAGGTACGCAAAGACCTGTCGTTTTTTGGTTCATTCGGCACACGCGGATTGGGATATCCGGTTAAAGAATTGCGCACGCAGATCGCCTCGATTCTCGGTCTGGATCGCACCTGGCGGGTAGCTCTGATAGGTGTCGGCAATATCGGTTCGGCGCTGGTGAGCTACAAGGAATTCGCCAAACAGGGATTCAACATCGTCAAGCTGTTCGACAACGACCAGCGCAAGATCGGCTCCAACCACAAGGGGTTGCAGGTTTCCGACGCGCGCAGCTTGAAGTCCGAGCTGGCCGATTCCAAGATCGAGATGGTGATCCTGGCCGTGCCGGCGACAGTCGCACAGTACATTGTGGATGATGTCGTGCAATCCGGTATCAAGGCGATCCTCAATTTCGCGCCGGTCAATCTGAAAGTGCCGGAGGATGTCTACCTTCGGAACGAAAATATGTCCATGGAACTGGAATATTTGTCGTTCGCCATGGTGAACAATCACGCCCCCAAGCGCGTTAAATAGATAGGTGTAATGAAGCCCTGTTCAGGGATGGACAGGCAGATACCTCTGAAAGCGTCCATCGCTTGGAGGGGCGGCCCGCTGGCGCGGGCCGTTTTTTTTTCATTCTGTACCTCAGGCGCTATGATCACCCTCCTAACCGATACCAATACATCGCCTTAGCCCGTTCGAGTGACATCCAAACGGGTTTCTGCATTATGAGGTTCGGCACCAGTTCTTAAAATTGGACTTGACAGACTCCTTTTATAAGCGTCATGCATGCAGCGGAAACCGGGAAGTATAATCTGTAGAGTAAGGGAGGTTGCGCATGCGCGGACCATTGCTTAAATGCTTCCTTGCCGTGCTTTTGTTGAGTGAGGCAGGGATCAGCTATGAGATAACGAAGGTGATTGAGGTTGGGCCGGCGAATGGCTTGCCTGTCGTCCGACCGCTGAATTGGTCACCTGACGGCAGCCAGCTGGCATATTTTCACAATGGTTCGCTACGTGTTTCAGACACGCTTGGCACAAGCAGAGTGATTGTGACGCTCGATATAGCCCCGTTCAGGGCAGAGTGGTTGTCCGGTCGCGAGCTTCTTATCCACACTAAGAAGCAGCTTCCCGGCGATACCGAACTGAACCGTATCGTGTGTGTCGAGATCGACAGCTCAAGGACTCGAACGGTGAGAGAGTACAAGCGTACTCCGGGTGCGCGTCCGGAGGATCAACCTGAATCGTTCTCGGGTCCGTTTCGCTCGTTAGAGGGCGTTGTATTCTATCGCACAAATGTGATTCAGGCGACCACGAGGCGGCACAGTCGTGACCGGGAGCGAGTTGTATTGGAAACAGATGTGACGAAGAAGGGCACTGATGCCTCTGCATTGGCCGAGAATCATTTCGTGGACTGGGGGCAGGACGGTCTATACAAGATAAGTTGTGATCTTCGCGATTCAGTACGATTGGCGCGCGCTGCAGCGCCCAACCGGGTCTTCCCCCCAACGGTGGACAAGCCGCTTACCTACTACTTGGATGGGGGAGTGCTCTGCCGTTTCGCCGATTCGACATTCATCGTCCTTGATACGATCCCGAAGGAATTTCCTCCCCTTACCGGAGCAGTTGCGTGTATGCACGGTTCCTTCAATCCAAGCGCTCCCGAGATACTCTTTACGCTGATATTCCATGATGCAGACGAGTATGAAATCTTCAACGTTGCTACGTTCAACTACGCCACCAACGTACTTACGGTTGTGGACGATCTGATAGATATGCACGGTTGCAATTCGCCGACCTATGCGCCGGATGGTATGAAGATCGCATTCCTCTGTTCTGGAAAAGTCATTATCGTTTTTCGAGGGGGAACACTATGATACTTATCGCTCGCCGCATAGTGGGCCTGTGGTTATCAGTGAGCTTCGGGATGTTGTTAGCCAGGGGAATCGCTCTGCCGCAACAAGAAGTGGATGTTGTCATCGACCCCGGTCACGGCGGTTGCTCCGGGCTCAACCCATCTGGAACTCAGACATACATTGAAGGGTACGACACATGTTCCCTCTGTACAAAATATAGCGAAAAATGGGTGAACCTCGAAGTTGGCCTCGAGTTGTTGTCTTAAGTTTTCCAACGTTACCTCTGGGGTGGGGCCTTGGACTATTTTCTGGGATTTTGGAGATGGTGTCACTCGGCATACTTTGTAGTGAACCATGTCTATACCAGTTACGGCGTATTTCATGGTTCGCTGACTGTTACGAATCCATGCGGCACCGACGATAGCAGTTTTGTGGTGTTCGTGCGATGCGGCGGGGCAGATCAGGACCTTGACCAATTTGGTGATTCGTGCGACAACTGCGTTGATACGTATAATCCGATGCAGGAAGATTCTGACCACGATGGGCGCGGCGACTCCTGTTGCTGTCAACAGTTCACTGGCAATGCCAATGGTGACCCCGGGATGTAGTGGACATCTCCGATATGACTGCCTACATCGATTTCCTTTTCTATCAAGGAACACTTTCGACCTGTCGAGCTGAAAATGATGTGGATCGTTCCGGGACCCTGGACATTGCAGACTTGATGTTACTTATCGACGTGCTGTTTTTCCAAGGTACACTTCCGGCTTGTCTGCAGCCGACATTTGTTGTTGGAGCGCTCGGTGTCCAGTTCCCGGACTTCTGATACATGGCAGGCGCGGTGAGCGACAAAACTGGCTGACAATTCCCTCACGGGAGTATATGTTACTAACGTAAATGAACCGTACCAAAGGCAAAATCATCATGCGCATTGTAATCAGATCAGGACCGAAAATCGTTCTGCTACCGTCTCTATTGATCATATACATATCTTCGTCCCTCTTTGCCCAGGACTCGTTGCAGCATTTTCTCACCCAGGGCGGATTGAAATTGAGCATCCGCGAATACGCCGCTGCGCGGACGCAGTATCAAAACGCCCTGCGGTTCGACTCCCTGAATGTCGAGGCGATTCGGAATCTTGGCGTCATCGCCAGCGCGCTGGGGGACCAGGAGCAGGCGCTGGTCTATCTGCAAAAGGCATACAAGATGCAGCCCAATGACCCGCAGCTGAGCAACAATATCGGCGCCATCCTGAGCGAGCAGAAGAAATCCGGTGAGGCGATCGGCTATTACGAGGCAGCGGTCCGTCTGGACTCCACCAAGTCTCTGTATCTGACCAACCTCGGGATCGAATATCTTCGCGCCGGGCGGCCGCAGCAGGCGCTGGGCGTGCTCAAGCGCGCACAGCCGATCGATACGGCCAACCCGATCATCTACTTCAACATGGGGAATGCCTTCGCCGCACAGCAGATGTATGACAGCGCGGAGTATTATTATGAGCGGAGCAAAGCGTACGGCGGCGAGGCGCCCGACCTGTTTTATTTCCTCGGCGTGGTGAAGCGGAACCTCGGCAAGATGGACGGCGCAGAGGAGGCGTTCAAAGGGGCGGTGAAACGGAATCCCTCGTACAAAGAAGCGCTGCAGTCGCTGGGGCTTTTGTACATCCGGCAAACAAAATATGCCGAGGCCGCCAAAGAGTTCGAGAAGGTGGTCAAGCTGGATTCCACCTTCATGCCGGGTGTGATCTCGCTCGGCGCGACTTACGCGTTGATCAATCGTTCCAAGGAAGCCGATGCTATCCTGGCGAAACTCATGAAGGCGGACTCCTCGCTGGGGTACCGGATGTTGACCCTCATCCAGCAGGAGCGGGTGCGTCTGCCGAAAGCGAAGTAGACGCTCCTCTGTGCCCCACCATTCATAGTGGGTCGCCCGAAGTGGACTCAACCGATAAATGGCACACGTCCTCGTGTGCCGACGGGCGGCAGACCGGGAGGTCTGCCGTTTATGGCGGGTTTGGGCAAGTAGGACACCAAAGAGTAACATCGTCGGTTCGAGCGGAGACGAGAACCGAATGGGCTCAGGGTCGCGTCTCGTCTTCGCTCGACGCGACGGGGCCGCTCGACGCAGCCGCTTGACGCGACGGTGCCGTCTGACTCGACGGAAGCGCACGACGCGAGTGAGTGACACGTATGCACGCAAAACGAAACATCGGTTGGTGGTTTGACCGGCCGTCGGATCTGCCCGGATGGCTGCGAATATCTCTGACCATTGTGGCCCCGGTGACTTTCTTTGGTGTGATCATCGGGGCATGGTTCGGAGCGCGTGCGGTAGACCGACTCATCGGGGTGGAGCAGCCCATCGCGCCCGTGATCGGCTGGGTGCTCGCGTGCCCGTTCTTGGTGGTCGGCTTGGCGCTGATGTTCTGGTCGGTGTCGCGATTTGTGCTTGCCCGCGGCACACCGGTGCCGTTCAATCCGCCACCGACGCTGGTCACCACCGGTCCCTATCGTTACACGCGTCATCCCATGTTTACCGGCCTTATTATCGCGATCTTTGGATTGGGAATAGGTTTCCAATCACCGGCTGTCACCTTCATACTACTACCGTTAACTATTGCGGCATTTGCTTGGGAAGTGCGAGTGTTTGAGGAGCCGCAACTGCAGCGGCGATTCGGCGACGCGTACCTTGAGTACCAGAAACGGGTGCCGATGATTTTCCCTCGTATCAAAAAGAACGGTCTATAGGCGTGAAGGGCGGTGATGCCTGATCCCTCCGGACAAAGCCACAGTACGCACGAAACGTCTGAATAATCCTCTCATTGCGCTTCAGTCGAATCGGGCGCGAACGAATTCGTGAACGTGGTCCATTCCAGATGGCCGTTGTTTGGATTGCCGTCGTACCCCCCTCCAAACGGGCGGTCTCGCGTCCCCGACAGAATGTTGTACTGCGAATCGAAACTCATATCGAGCCGGTGTTGACCGTCGTCATACATTTCGTAGGGAATGGCAACAAAAAGCGGAGCCGTGTAGCTCTGGGGAGACTGAAGTGACTCGAAGCAACCTTCCGGCGCGTACAACTCCAGATTCAACTTTGCCGTGTTGTCAATGGTGCTGAACACGCAGTAGATGCGGAAAAGATTGGCTTGTGAGTTCCACCATCCGGGAACGGCGGTCGCGCCATACCACGTCCAGGTCCAATCGCCACCGCCTTCCGGCGGGTAGTGGATAACGTACGTCCCGGCGGCTGAGGCAGACGCTTCCGAGTTCTCCGCGCATGAGTTGATGTACTGGATACTCTTCAACGGCTGCGTGTGGGGCTGATCGCGGAAACTGTGGATATCCGCCCGAAGATGCACATTGATCTGAACAGTCTGCTCCAGAGAACCGGAGCTGGTCATGTGGAAATTGAACTGGCCGGTCCAGTCGGTCAGGTTGACCCGGTTGCTGGCGGGCTGCACGAGTGGTGCCAGACCCGAATAATCAGGAATGACCGTCACTCGCACAGGGCCAAGTGATCCTGCGCCGGTATTCGGGATATTCGCTACGACAATCTCGGGTGACCACGAAAGGATCGTCAGCTCCTCCCCTCCAACCGAGACATGACCCATCTGTCCGGGATCATCCCCGAACATACCGGACAGAATGAGCGAGTCGCCGTGCTCGTCGACCTGCATCACCTCGATACTCGGTGCCAGCATTCCGAAACCGCCGGACATAGCGACATACTGGAACTCCGTGATCAGAAACGGCTGACTATCCGATGGGTGGACCAGCAGGTTTCGATCTGCGAGGTCCTGAAAAAGACTCAGATAGTCGAATGGTCGTTGAGGCGGTGTCTCGCGAGGCTGCACGGTGTTGGCACCAAGCAACCGGTCGAACATGAATTTGGCTAGGAGATTCGCCGCGTTGGCCCCCACCGGATGCGACCAGCCGAAATAAACGGAGCCATTTTTTCCGGCGATCGCGTTTCTGAGTCCTACAGCACCCGGTCCACTGCTACCGCACGCATCGATGAAGACAAGTGCATTGTCCGCGAGGTTACTCCAATACTGCGTAATGAAATTCCCCGTAATACCCAGATGGATCTGGGATACGGCATCGCCGACGGCTGTTCCGTACACCGCCTGCATGATCGTCAGACGCTTGCCGAGCAGATCGGCCTTATAATTCGCGATCGAATTCACATCGACTGACTGTGACGTCCACAGCGAATAGCCGAATTCGGTCGATGAGAACTGCCCTGCCCCACCGTGGGTCGAAAAGTAGACCACACCCTCTCCGCCGATCTGTTTGAGACCGTTGACCGAAGCATCCCGTGTCTTGATATCGTAGCCGTTGCTGGTCAACATCCCCTCGATGACCCCGTTGACTGGGGCGAATCCTGGCCCCAGGGTCAGAAGCGACGCTACGTCGCCCGAGGCGGGCAGCCCGGACGGAGCCGTTCTCTTGCCCAGCCTGCCGATCAGCGTGGAGCGGTCGGTGACCGTCTCGAGCTTCTCCTGAAGAGGTGAGATCCTTGGTGGTGTCTCGGCCTGAGCAAGCAACTTCGCCGCTCGCTCGCTGCTTGCGGGTGCGCGATTGTCGACCCCTATGTACAGCACACCATCCGTGAATCGGCCCCACACGGAGCCGGTGCCCGAATCTATCCCCGCCGCTTCGATCAAGGGGTCCGACTGCAAGTATGTCATGAGATCCTGTCGAAACGACCCGCTCTGCGACAATAGCGAATCGAAGACGACCTGGAGCCGGTCCAGTGCGGCCAGGCGCGCGGAGTCCGAGATTGCACCCCCGCTACCGCACGCTGGTGGCGGCGCCGCCTGGAAAAACAGGTAATCGATCAACGACACTAAGTCGCTGATGTCGATCGTACCGCTCGGGTCGGCATCAACGTTGGCCGCCGAATCGCAGCACATGGGTTCCGAGGTGAAATTGTACAGAAAATCGATCAGTCGCACTAAATCGGAGATGTCAACGGCATCGCCGGGGTCGCAATCGCAGTTGCCGCGAACTGTGCAGCAATTACTCTGAGCGCCGGCCGGACCAGCCGCGAGCAATAGGAGGACCGTCACGGCAATCGTGATCACCGAGCCGATACGCCTGGTCCGACCACTGACGAGCACCCACAGATCCGAAAGGACCGTTTGCATGTTGCCTCTGCTGAATGAAGATTTCGACTCTCGTTAGTCGTGGACACTCGCCATCGTTCCTTAGGGATCCACGACACCCCGGACCGGTCGACTCAGTATACTAAATGGCAGGCCAGAAAACAAGTCTAAAATGGACCGATATTGTCATGCCTCTCACCACCCCGTCATTGCGAGTCGCTTCGACGAAGCAATCTCTACCCGGCTAGTGGCGCACAGCCGCCGGCCTGAACGCAGTCGAAGGCTTGCTGCGCGAAATCTCGTACGTTGATCCAACGTCTATCTCGCATCCAATAAACGGCACACGTCTGCGTGTGCCGCCAGTCGCCCCCCGCCGGCAGGTCGGGTTCCGAGGCCGCCGAGAAATCTGGCACCGGAGTTGACCCCTGCCAATGACGAAGTTGTGGTCGTTCACCAACCCTTGTCCCAGAACAAGAGGCGGACTATAGTATCCGGCAGACTCCTCATATACTCGATGATGTGTGCGGCCGTGTAATCCTGCGGCACCAGAAAATTGACCAGAATAAGCGGCAAGATCCAGTGCCGGTACTTTGTGTCAGTCGACTGAAACAGATGAACCAGTGCGATCATGACCGTCATGAACGCCATCGTCCAGAGCCGCGACGAATCCCAGGCGATCAGCAGTTGCGCAGCACTGCATACGAGCAGAATGATAAGCGCGGCCAGGTCCGCCGTTTTCTTCTGACGCCATAGATACACAGCGGCCACCACCGGCACGGCCCAGAGCAGCTTGAACACAGTTGTGAATCCCAGCAGGCTGTGCAGGGATGATCTCCGGAAATAGAAAAGGGGATCGCTGCGGAGCGGTTCAAGGTAATAGGCGGCATCGAATCCGATCTTCATATGGCTCGACTGCCACGCGCGTACCTGCCAGACTATCAGGCCGACCATCGCCACCGCCACGAGATCAAGTGACAACCGCCGCACGGGCGAATGATGCCCTTCACATCGGATAAATAGAAACCAGGGGATGAGAAAGACGATCGACTCCCTATTGAACACGCCGAGCACGAACAGTATCCAGAACAGCCACGGCTTCCGCCGCCACCACCACATGAAGAAGATGATGACATAGGTCAGTGCGTCGCAGAAGCCGCTGTAATAGATGGTCGTGAGTGTCACCAGCGAGAAGGCGATAATCGACGATGCGATCAGGGCATCGGCCGGACGCGGCGACAGGCGGCGGTAGCACCAGTAAACCGCCATGATGAAGAGCGCCGCAATGATCAGATTGGTTACCACCACCAGCCCCCCGCGCAATCCTACCAGATAACTCAATAGCGGCGTCAGAAAGCGAAACCCCACCTTGTTGGGCGCACCAGTACCGAACGGATGACGGGCCAGTTCGGCGTAGTGGTGCCCCAGGCCGGTGGCGGTCTGGTAGCCGGGTCGCACGTAGATACAGGCCACGAGAAACAGCCCCAGCCCGATAAGAACGGCGGTCGGTTTTAGTCCAAACCGGGCCTCCAATCGTGTGAGGCGGATATCAAGGTAATCGTACATAGGCAAAGCACGCGCAGGATGCCAATCTGTGGACCGCCTGCTGCCAAGGGCAAGCAGTTTTTCGCCCGCCTCGAACGTCGCGCTAAGCGGAGTCGAAGCGCGTGACGCCGGTTACCGTTGACCCCTCAGTAGCTGTACTCCCCAATTATCTCATAATGCTGTGAGCGCTCATCGAAACGGTCCAGCACCGCCCGCGCCTTGGGCGGCACGTGCGCCCGCTCGTAGTCCTCGCCGACGAATCTCTTGACGGATTCAAGCGAATCGAAGCGCATTATCGTGATGAACTCCACCTCATCGGCCAGCGGGCGGCGCAGCACTTGTATGTTGCGGTAGCCGGGGATGTTCATGGCGGCGATACCAGGGAGAACTTCGGTTTTCAGCAGCTTCTCGTAGTTGTCGGCATTCTCTTTTGATGTCCAGCCGTGCCAGATTCTGGCGATCATCTAGTCCTCCTTGCCATCGACTAATGCGTGTATTGTACGATACAAAATCCGCGCGCAGGCGGCAACCGGCATCATAGGTGGTGTCGGGTGTCCCCGCCCGACACCTGGATGCAAACGTGGACCGTCAGGCGGGGACGCCTGACGGCACGACAATGGTTCCCACTGCAAGTAAGGACCTATAGGGCAGAACCGTTTCTGGTTCTGCCGTTACGTGGGTCTGGCGGAACCAGAAGCGGTTCCGCCCTACGGCAACTGCAACAGTGCCCACCGCAAGGGGACTGTTGAAAAAGTGGCGGGTCACACGGCCGCACTTCAATGCCAGTATGCTGTATCATCGTCGCACTGAGCGAAGTCGAAGTGCGGCGATGATATAACGTGCGGCCGCAAGACCCGCCACAACAGACAGTACCCCTACCCCTCTCCCACGAGAGAGGGTGTCGCGAAGCGACGGGTGAGGGGGCACAAATAGGGCTTGACAGGAGGGAGCGGGCAATCACAGATTATGTGTATCCATATTGTCGAATACGCCGGGCGGCGGGTGAAACCGTGGCCGGCGCCGAGTGGTCTTTTCCATTTTATCCGAGTCGGAGGTATCATGCAACGAGTCGTTTTTCTACTGTACGGCGTGGTTTGCTATCTGGTGTTCCTGGTGTCGTTTGTGTACGCGATTGGATTTGTCGGGAATCTGGTGGTTCCGAAATCGATCGATTCCGGTCTGCCGGGGCCAGTGGCAAGTGCACTTGTGATCAATGCGCTGTTGCTCGGGCTGTTTGCCGTCCAGCACAGCGTGATGGCCCGTCACGGCTTCAAAAAGGTCTGGACGAAGGTCATTCCCAACCCGATTGAGCGGAGCACTTATGTACTCCTGTCCAGTCTGATTTTGATCCTGATGTACTGGCAGTGGCGGCCGATGCCTGATTCGGTCTGGCAGATTTCCAACGTCGCCGGACGGACAGTCTTACAGGCGTTGTGCTGGATCGGCTGGCTAATCGTATTGGTCAGCACATTCATCATCAACCACTTCGATCTGTTTGGTTTGCGGCAGGTCGTGTATCACGCGCAGCGGAAAGAGTTGACACCGCTCCCGTTCACTAAGAGAGGACTGTACAAACTTCTGAGGCACCCGATCATGCTCGGGTTCATCATCGCGTTCTGGTCAACCCCGGATATGTCATTGGGCCATCTCATATTTGCGATCGCGACGACCGGTTATATCATCGTCGGAATCCTGCTGGAAGAACGGGATATGGTGGTGTATCACGGGAAGGCCTATGAAGCGTATCGCCGGGAAGTGCCGATGCTGGTTCCGGGGACGAAGATGCGGCCGGGCGGTGGCAACATCCAGCCGACAGGTGATGAGGCCTGACAACAGTGCAAGGCAGTTCCGCAGTCATTGTGGGGAGACTCCGCCGAAGGCGGAGTCGACGTGACAATCTTGTGTGGGTGCGACGGCCTGATGGATCGAGTGGTGCAGGAACGCACGTGACAGATTCCTCGTCGCGGCGCGAAGCGCACCGCTTCTCGGAATGACGTTGCTGCGGTTTGCCCGGAATTCATCGCCCGCTGGACGCACTGCGGGATTGAGAGGTTGTCATTCCCGCGCACGCGGGAATCCAGAGCGTAGTCATTGTGAGGCGATCTGTAGGGTAGAACCGTTTCTGGTTCTGCCATTGCGTGGGTCTGGCGGAACCAGTAAGCGGTTCGCCCTACGGCGACTAATCCATCAGGGATGTTTCAGGTCTGTACCATCCGAGCTTGATGGCGCTGCTATGCCATCGGGAATTCTTTCTCCACCTTATTGGAAATACTGACAAGTAGTGGAACCATCGCGACGCCTCCGCCTAGCGCTGCCACAGACAGAAGCAAGTGCTGAGATGTCACATAGAAATAGACCGCCATGAGTACGAATGCGGCCATCGCAGTGCCCGGCGCTACGAGGCGCACTGCTGGCCAAAGGGTAGGTTTGGCTTTGGCAGCCAGATCGCCGCATTGATTGGTCAACTGCTCAATTTTTCGCTTGAATTTCCAGACCTGCCATAAGAACAATCCGCCGAATATGATGTCTATAGCCAGGAGGACAGTTGCCGCTATGAAATTGTGTTCAGTAACGAAATACAGTCCTAGGAACGCAATACCCGTCATGATGATGGATGAGGTTGCCAACAGCACAAGGCCATAAACGAGAGTTGGTTTGAATTGCCTCTGACGTTCTGCAAGCGACTCAGCAGTCTGACCGATCCGCATTCGAAGGTTTCCGGCTATGCCACGGACGATCGCTTGAGACGAGAAGAGGATTCCAGTCAGACTGATGATGAGCGGGCTCCCCACAAATGATTGGTCCATACGAAAGAGCGCAAGGAACACGCCGGAAAACACGGTCGACAATAGAACGGCAGCAAGTAACATCGTTACTTTCAGAGAGACCCTGGATGCCATATATTGCCTGTCAACTCCACTGTGACATACGACTTTGTCCGTGTGCTATCATGTGCACTGAACGATACTTCAGTTGACAGTCATTTACCTCTGAGCAGTTTCTGTTACGCTGTCAGTTTCTCTTCTTTCGTCAAGTCTGCATCCTGAGCCAGTACCAGACCGTCCATGAAGGTCACCATC
>JBFMDV010000012.1 GCA_040753875.1 Candidatus Zixiibacteriota bacterium
GGCGAATCTCTCTGGCGTTGACCGCCTCGACCGCTTCCGGATTCTTTACGAGGTCCGATTTCTCGATAGCGGACAACAACTCGCCTGTACCCTCATCCTGCTAAAGCAATTTTGAGATAGGTTCTAGCGCTCGGCCGCACTTCGTCGGCCAAACACTGAGTACAACGCCGGCAACACAACCAGCGTGAGAGCGGTGGAGGTAATGATGCCGCCAATGACCACGGTCGCCAGCGGCCGCTGCACTTCCGCGCCAACGCCATTCGACAACGCCATCGGTATAAACCCAAAGGCCGCCACCAGAGCTGTCATCAGCACCGGGCGCAATCTCGCCAGCCCGCTTTCGCGAATGGCCATCTGCAGTTCCATTCCCTCGGATCGTAGGCGTTTAATCTGAGATACCAGTACCAGACCATTGAGCACCGCTATGCCTGAGAGGGCGACAAAGCCGACACCAGCCGAGATTGAGAACGGCATGCCGCGAACGATTAATGCAATTACACCACCCAATGCCGCTAACGGCACACCTGTGAAAATGAGAATGGCGTCGCGAAAAGATGAATAGGTCCAATACAGCAGTCCGAAAATCAAGAACAGCGCCAGCGGGACGACGATTGCCAGACGGCGCTGCGCGCGGATTAGATTTTCGAATTGTCCACCGAAACGCACATAGTAACCAGGTTCGAACTTGATGTCCTTGGCGATCCGTTCTCGCAGTTCCTGCACGAATGACCCGACATCGCGTCCGCGGACGTTACACTGTATAACGGCCCTCCGTTTGCCCCACTCGCGCGAGATGGTCGAGTAGCCAGGGGCAAGGGAAGGAATAGTCACGCGATCCAGCGTCATTTGCACATCGCCTGATCGAAGCGGGATCCGCTGCACGTCTTCAGGCACCGAGGCATACAATGAATCCATCTTCACCGCCAGATCGAAGCGCCGCTGGCCTTCATAGACTTCGCCGACATGGATACCGCCGATGCTTTGAACGTAGGTCAGGACTTCAGAGGCCGGGACGCCGAGCCGGGACAACCGCTCCCGGTCGACAACCAACTGAAACGAGGGTTGGCCCGTCAACTGTTCGACGGAAACATCAGCGCTGCCGCGTAGCGTCTTCGCCAGCGTGGCGATCTCCTCGGCTTTTTCCTCAAGCACTTTCAGATCATCGCCGAACAGCTTGATGCCGATATCTCCGCGTATGCCGGCGATCATTTCGTTGACACGCATCTCAATCGGTTGCGTGAAGACGCGGTTTTGACCAGGAAGGTCGGAAAGTTCGACATCGAGGGCCGCGACCAACTCGTCCTGCGTTTTGACTCGCTTCCAAAGATCCCGCGGCTTGAGAGTGAGAAAGATGTCAGTCAGTTCGAGGCCCATGGGATCGGTCGCCAGCTCGGCGCTGCCGGAACGCGACCAGATATGATCAATTTCGTCTGGAAATTTTCGCAGCAGAATCCGTTCGATACGGGTGTTATCGTCAGTAGACTGTTCGACGGCGACCCCGGCCAAGCGAATCGTGTTGATGACGATACTACCTTCGCTGAGTCGCGGTATGAACTCCGTTCCGATATGATTGAAGGCGACTGTCCCTAAGCCGAGCGCGACAATTGACGCCCCAACAACCATCAGTCGATACTTGATGGCCCAATCGAGTACCGGGCGATATAAGCGCTGAGCCAGGCGCACGACAATCGGTTCGCGCTCTTTGATCGGTTTGGTCAGCATTGTGGCGATCAGCGCCGGAATAACGGTGAAGGACATTATGAGTGAGCCAACCAGCACGAATACAACCGTCAGGGCCATCGGGCGAAAGAGTTTTCCTTCGACGCCCTGAAGAGTCAGAATGGGCAGGTAAACGAGTATAACAATGAGTTCGCCAAAAAGGGTCGGCTTACGTACTTCCATAATTGCTTGTTTGATAATGTCAAGACGTGACACGTGTGCGGTCATGTGACCCAGACGTCGCACGGTATTTTCAACCTGAATTACGGCGTTATCGACCGCCAGGCCGAAATCAATCGCGCCCAAGCTCATGAGACTGCCTATAATCCCCACGCGAGACATCACGTCGAAGGCAAACAGCATCGAGAGGGGAATAGCCGATGCAACGATCAGTCCGGCCCTCACGTTGCCCAAAAACACGAAGAGGATGGTGATAACCAGCACGGCTCCGAAAAGCAAGTTGTGCTCCACAGTCTTGAGCACGTGGTCAACCAAATCTGTACGCACATACACCGGCTTCACTTCGACGTCGGCGGGCAGACTCGCTTTGACTTCCTCGAGCTGTTTTGACAGGCGCTGAGCCACCTCGTGGGAATTCTGGCCAGTGATCAGAAATCCCAACCCTAGGACTGCTTCACCAGTGCCCTGATAGGTTGCAGCGCCACGGCGAATCTCGTGACCGACAATCACATCGGCAAAGTCGCTGATGCGGATCGGCACGCCGTTGCGAGTATCGACCACGAGCGACTCGATTTGTTCGCGACGGCTCACTGTTCCCACCCCACGGACCACCATTTGTTCGCCGCCGCGTACCATCTGACCACCCGCGACGTTACCAAGATTGTCACGGAGTATCGTAACCACCGCGGCCAAATTCAGGCCATAGTGCATGAGCCTGTTGGGATCGACCACAACCTGGTACTGCTTCTCGTAGCCGCCCCAGCTGTTGACCTCGGCGACGCCCGGGACCGATTGCAGCTGCGGTCTGATGATCCAATCCTGTACAGTACGGAGGTCGGTGGGATCGGCCGTCTTGCCGATCACTACGTATTGAAAGATCTCACCGAGACCGGTCGAGATGGGGCCGAGTTTTGGTGCCGGAATGCCGTCGGGCAGTTCGACGCTAACCAATCGCTCAGTCACCTGTTGGCGTGCCAGGTAAATATCGACAGCGTCACTGAACACCAGCGTAACCTGCGAAAGACCAAATTTCGAGATCGAGCGAACTTCGGTCAGCCCGGTCAACCCGGAGAGTTCGCGCTCAATCGGAAAGGTTACCTGCCGCTCCAATTCTTCGGGAGACCAGCCCTCGGCTGACACGTTCACCTGTACCATGACCGGCGTTGTGTCAGGAAATGCATCGAACGGCAGATTGATGAAAGCCGAGACACCCAGAATGACCAGGATGACGGCCAGGCACAGCACGACAATGCGGCGCCTTATAACAAGATCAACAAGCTTTTCGAGCATGGCAACTCATGACTTGCCGCCGACATCGCAGCAACCGGCGCCGAGGCTACCCTTGCGCAATTCTGTCTTAAGCTGATAACTCCCATTTACTACCACCATGTCGCCCTCTTTCAGGCCAGATGAGACGTTGTACATGCCGCGGTCGCCGCGCGAAAGCGTAACCTTGTGGGGACGATAGCGACCGATTGCCTCCTGGACAAATACGACATTACAACACCCTTCCCATTGCACGGCATCACGAGGAACCGCAACCTGCGTCGTTGTAGCGGAAACGGGCAGGACCAGTCGGCCGAAGCTGTGAGCTTGAAGCTCTCCAGCATTGCCGATCACTTCGGCCCTGATCGTAGCAGTTCTTGTTTGCTGATCGATGAATTGGGAGACCCAGATCACACGGCCGGTGACGCGATTAAGGGCATCGCCATCAGCAGCGAATTCAACCGGCTGATAGGTCTTGAATGCGGGGAGATCTGATTCACTCACGTTAGCTTCAATCCACAACGCCGACGGATCCCCGATGAGAGCGATGGTCGATCCGGGTTGCAGTAGCCCCCCGAGCGGCGCACTGCGGTCAAGCAGCGACGCGTCAACCGCTGCCCTCAACAGGAATCGCGAGGAAATCTTCTTGCCGTTCTCAAGAATGGTTATATCCTCGTCGTTGAGCCCGGCCGACTTGAGCAGACCCAATGTACCCGCCAGGTGCGCTTGCGCTCCTTTGCTCTCTCCGTCGATTCGCTGATGCTCTGCGGCGGAAATGAGTTCTCGCTGTTTCAAGCTGTCGGCACGGTCCTTCTCCTGTGTTTTCACGTCGGCATCGGCTGCAGCCTCCAGGTAATCCGCTTGAAGCCTGGGCATGTCGGGCGATTCCAGCAATGCCAGCGGCTGACCCCTTTCGAGCCGCTGGCCCGGCTCAGCCAGCCAGCGCACGACCGTTGTCGGAATCGTGGTCGTGACGGCATACGATTTCGTTTCGTCGAATACGATTTCCGCCGGAGCATCGATCGAGACCGATACCGCCACGTCGATTGCGGGAACGACATCAATTCCGGCCCGTTCAGCGGTTTCGGCTGAAGCAAATTGAATGATGGCGTCGTCGGTGGTACATTTTGCTTTGTTCCTGGGGAAGAAGACCGATGGTCTGCTGGTCTCGGTCAGGGAAGCATCCGACTTGGGTTCCTGCGGAAACGCCAGCTTGGGGTTGCAGAGTCGGTCGTGCGACTCCGGAAGCTGATGCTCATTACACCAATCACCTTTGGCCTTGAAGGCGGCGATCAGGTCGGAATGACACTGGGTGCACTCGGATTCCGGGACCAGGTGTTCTGCGCACCAGTCAGCGGCAATTTCATGTGTTTCCGTTTGGAGACTCGCCTCGGTGCCGTTCGCTTTCTCTTGTGGGAAAGAGAGGCCTGGGTGGCACAGCCGGCAGTGCGACTCGGGCAGATTGTGTTCGTTGCACCAGTCGTTCCTGGCTTTGAACTGAGCGATCAGGCTCGGTTTGCACTGGGTGCACTCGGATTCCGGGACGCGGTGTTCGACGCACCAATCCGACCCCTTCACGGAACTGTCCGACCGTAGCTCCTTGGGATCGTGCCGGGCAGGATCGTTCGACGGGGCCGCCGCGGGGTTCTCGACAACCTTCTCAGACCTGCTCCCTCCAGCTACCATTGTCACTGTCGCGCCGATCCCAATGCCGATCAACAGCACGACCAGAAGAATACCTGTTCGTTTCATAGTAACAATTTCTCCATGTAACAATCAACCGGCGACAATCGCGAACGACCGCACTACCGATTAGAATTTTCCTTGTGTTGTGGATTATGCCCGGTTAAGGGCATGCGTTTCTTTATGCCGAGAAACGGGGAGGATGGTCAGGGTTGTTTTCGAGTTCTTCGATCAGAGCGAAGCTATCAGCGATCTTGATGGTAGCCGACTCACCGATCTGGTTCGAGTGTTCGATGCGTGAGGAGACGATGGTCATCGCTTGACAGTTGCAGCGGCAGGTCAGGTAGTTACACGTGGTATCGTCATCACAGCAATCGCCGACATGCGTGAACGACGCAAATAGCGGGAGCACCATGGCAACGGCTATTGCGAATACGGCCGTCCTGAGGAGCGGCATATATCGTCTGCTGATCAGCATACCTTGGGCATAAGATACCAAATAGGTCAATTTAGTCAACTGGTAATGTCTGGTTTTCAAGTCCAGTAAAAGCACGGAGCCGCCGTAGTTCCCATACAGTTCCTGGTCAGGACGGTTATGTTATGCATGCTCGATACAGGTAAGAATTCGGTATCAAAACCCCTTGCCGACTACCGACATCGCCTCTATATTGGTCCGCAGAAAACGAGTAAACAAGGACTATGTCGCACTACTTAGTACATTTTTTCACAAACGGCAATCACTAAGCGATGACAGTCAATACCACCCAGCAGAAAACAGCCTGTTTCCACTGCGGTCAGCCCTGCCTTCAAGATACAACGGTGCAGGACGGCAATTCGTTCTGTTGCGCCGGGTGCCGGTCTGTTTACCAGCTTTTGTCGGGCGCGCGGTTAAGTCAATACTACCAGGCCGAGCAGGCTCCTGGAGTAAGACCAGCAGCGGACCGGACCGGCCGTCACGCCTATCTGGACGATGCTCAGGTTCAAGACCAACTGCTCGATTATGCAGGTGAGGCTCGCGCCCGTATCACACTTTCGATCCCGCAGATGCACTGCGCTTCGTGCGTCTGGCTGCTCGAAAACCTCTATCGGCTGGAGTCAGGTGTACTCCGTTCTGAAGTCAGTCTGCCGGACCGTCGATTGGTACTGACGTTCGATAAGCAGCGTATCAGTCTCCGGCAGATCGTCGAACTGCTCACGCGACTTGGCTACGAGCCCGAAATCAAGTTAGCGAACCTGGACCGAAAACCGGAACGCAGAACGAACTGGCGTCTGTACGCCAGGACCGGCGTCGCAGGATTTTCGTTCGCCAATATCATGCTGTTCAGCTTTCCGGAATATTTGTCTTCCGATGGCATACAGGAAACAGGCCTCTCCCTCACGTTTAGGATCGCCAGTCTTATCCTGGCGATTCCGGTCCTGTTGTATTCGTCTGCCGATTATTTCCGTTCCGCCTTGACAGGCCTGAGGCAGCGGACTATCAATCTCGATGTGCCAATCGCGCTGGGTATCGGCATGCTGTTTCTCCGCAGCAGTTTTGACATCATCGCAGGGATAGGCCCCGGATATCTCGACTCATTCACCGGTCTGGTGTTTTTCCTCCTGCTGGGTCGGTTGTTTCAGCAGAAAACATTCGATCGGCTCTCGTTCGACCGCGACTATCGCGCCTATTTCCCAATCTCGTGTGTGAAGCGAGCCGGCGATGCCGAGAGCACGGTACCGATCACCCAGTTGCGTCCGGGAGATCGGATACTCGTTCGCAATCAGGAGCTGGTGCCGGCCGATGCGGTCCTGATCAATGGTCAGGGGAGTATCGATTACAGCTTCGTCACCGGCGAATCTCACCCCAAAGAGTTGATCTCTGGTGACAGAGTTTATGCCGGTGGCAGGCAGACCGGTGAGGCGATCGATCTGGAGGTCATTCGCGAAGTCTCCGACAGCTATCTGATCTCACTGTGGCAGGATAGTCGCCTGGCAGCACACAATCGTCCCAGTCTGACCACATTGGCGAATAGTATTGGTAAGCACTTCATAGCCCTGGTCCTCGCTACCGCAGCAGGGGCCGCCGTGTACTGGGGATTCCACGATTCCACCCGTCTTGCCCACGTGGTGACCTCGGTGTTGATTGTTGCCTGTCCGTGTGCATTGGCGCTGGCGAGTCCGTTTGTTCTTGGGACAGCTGCCCGCATTTGGGGGGACCAGCGCTTCTTCGTGCGAACACCGCAGGTCATCGAGAATCTCTCGCAGATCGACACTATCGTATTCGACAAGACAGGCACACTCACACAGGCTGACCGGCAGAGCGTTACGTATGAAGGCGTACCGCTCACATCGTACCAGAAGAAATGTGTGGCGGCATTGGCTCGACAATCCACGCACCCCTCCAGCCGCGTTTTGGCGCAGACGCTGCCGGCTTCGATCGAGTCAGCGGTAACCGACTTCGCCGAGATTCCGGGCAAGGGGATTTCGGGTACGGTCGACAGTCGACAGATTCGGCTCGGCAGCCGCTCCTGGGTACAGGGCGAGGGCTCTGCTGTCGACGATCCCGTGACTCCCCCTGTTGACTCGTCAGTGACATTCGTCTCTGTGGACGGTCGCGTGTTGGGCTACTATCGCTTTGAGAATGTGTATCGCGAAGGAGTGCACGTGACTATGGCCGAGCTTGGCGCAGAGTACCGACTGGCGCTGCTCTCGGGGGATGGTTCGCGTGAACGGGAACGGATGAGCGCCATTCTCGGAAGCAATGCGGAGTTATCGTTCCAACAGTCGCCGCACGACAAGCTTGACTATATAAGTCGGCTGCATGATCGAGGACGCCAGGTACTGATGCTTGGGGATGGTCTCAACGATGCCGGAGCGCTTCGTGCCGCGACAGTCGGCGTGGCGGTAACCGAAGATTCATCGTCATTTGCCCCGGCGTGTGATGGGATACTCGAAGCTTCCTCCCTGGGGAGTCTGCCGCGCTTTCTCGCGATGGCGCGGCGGGGGCGCACCGTGATCATCGCGGCTTTCGGCCTCTCACTGATATACAACATTGTCGGCCTCGGCTTTGCCGTGAGTGGTAAATTGTCGCCACTGGTATCGGCCGTGCTCATGCCAATCAGTTCCGTTTCAGTGGTACTATTTTCGACCATCGCCACTCGGCTGGTAGCCCGAAGAGAAGGGTTGTGTTGACATGAGTGTCGTACTTCTGCTCCTCCTGGCATCGGTGCTCGTAGCCGGCGGATTTCTGGTGGCGTTCCTGTGGGCGGCTCGGAGCGGGCAGTATGACGACATGGTGACGCCATCGATGCGCATGTTGTTCGACGACGACAAGCCTGGAGGGGAGACGAACAAGAAGATACAATGACTCGCCTGTGGAGATACAATACATGGCTGTAGAATCGTTTCAGTACGACAACAAGCTGGTACGGGATTTCGGGATCGCAACCATGGTCTGGGGCGCAGTCGGGATGCTGGTTGGGCTCGTTATCGCCATCCAGCTCTTCTTCCCTGCACTGAATCTTGGACTGGCGATCACCACCTTCTCCCATCTTCGACCGCTGCACACCAACGCGGTGATATTCGCCTTTGTCGGCAACGCCATTTTCATGTCGGTGTACTATTCACTGCCACGACTATGCAAGGCAGCGATGTTTTCGGAACTGCTGGGGAAGATCCACTTCTGGGGCTGGCAGTTAATTATCGTGGCCGCGGCGCTGACACTCCCGACCGGATTCACCACCAGCAAAGAATACGCCGAACTGGAGTGGCCGATCGATATCGCCATCGCGCTCGTGTGGATCGTGTTCGGCATCAACATGTTCGGCACGATCCTCAAGCGGCGCGAAAAGCACATGTACGTGGCGGTCTGGTTCTATATTGCAACCTGGGTGACGGTCACAGTGCTGCATGTGGTCAACTCGCTCGAACTGCCGGTCACGTTCCTCAAGAGTTATCCGGTGTATGCGGGGGTGCAGGATGCGCTGGTGCAATGGTGGTACGGCCATAATGCGGTGGCGTTCTTTCTGACCACACCGTACTTGGGCATGATGTATTACTTTTTGCCGAAAGCAGCAAACCGCCCGGTGTTTTCATACCGGCTCTCGATCGTTCACTTCTGGGCGCTCATATTCATTTATATCTGGGCCGGCCCGCACCACCTGTTGTATTCGGCGCTGCCGGACTGGGCGCAGTCACTCGGCTCCGTATTCTCCATCATGCTGATCGCGCCATCATGGGGCGGCATGTTGAACGGGCTGTTGACGCTCCGCGGCGCATGGGACAAAGTGCGGGAAAGCGCGGTATTGAAATTCATGGTGGTCGCAGTGACAGCGTACGGTATGGCGACATTCGAGGGACCCACGCTATCTGTCAAGAGTGTCAATGCCTTGTCGCACTTTACCGACTGGACAATAGCGCACGTCCACGTGGGAGCGCTGGGATGGAACGGATTTCTGACGTTCGGCATCCTGTACTGGCTCATCCCCAGGCTATACCGGACCAATCTGTATTCAGAAAAGATGGCGAATCTGCATTTTTGGATTGGGTTTTTGGGAATTGTCATCTATGCATTGCCTCTGTATTTCGCCGGGATCACACAGGGGCTTATGTGGAAGGAGTTCACGCCGGAGGGGCTGCTGCGGTACCCCAATTTCCTCCAGACCGTACTTCAGGTGATACCGATGTATGTGATCCGCTCGATTGGCGGCGCTCTGTTCCTCGCGGGTGTCATCATGATGATGTACAACCTGGTCAAGACCATCAAGCAGGGAAAGCTCGAAGCACGTGAGAACGCCGAAGCACCGGCGATCTTGCGCGATCCAAAGCCCGTTAAGCTTGCAGTCAGTCATCGCTGGCTCGAGAGCAAACCAGTGCTGTTCTTGGGGCTCACCACGATCGCAATCCTGTTCGGGGGCATTATTGAGATGATCCCCACGTTTCTCATCAAGTCGAACATCCCGACAATCTCTGCGGTGACACCGTATACGCCGCTGGAACTTCAAGGGCGGGATATTTATGTGCGGGAAGGCTGTTACACCTGCCATTCGCAGTTGATCCGGCCGTTCCGCTCGGAGACAGAACGATATGGCGAGTATTCGAAGGCTGGCGAATATGTCTATGACCACCCGTTCCAATGGGGTTCGAAACGGACGGGACCGGACCTTCAGCGCGAAGGAGGCAAGTACCCGGATGCCTGGCATTACAACCATATGAAGGACCCGACCTCTATGTCTCCCGGTTCCATTATGCCGCCGTTCCCATGGCTATTGACAGACAAGTTGGATACGACTACTACGGCCGCCAAGATCCGAGCGCTGCAAACACTGGGAGTGCCGTATCCGCCGGGCTATGACAAGACGGCCAATCAGGACCTGGCAGCTCAGGCGGTCAGGATAAGTGCCGGGTTGAAAGAGGCGAATATCGCAAGCGAACCAGATCGCGAAATAATCGCACTGATAGCGTATCTCCAACGGCTCGGCACCGACATAAAAGCCGGAACGACCGCACGGGCCGGGATGTAGGGAGAAGGAGACCACACATGTTCAAAGATATTATAGGGCAGATCGAGGGGTCCGAACTGTACTCGATCGTCGCCATGCTGTTACTCGTTGCCGCCTTTGTGGCCATCATAATCCGAGTGATCCGGATGGACCGGCGGCATCTGGCTCACATGGAGCGGCTGCCGCTCGATCCCGTCGCTTCGGGCGATAGACACAGAGAGGATCGCCATGTCTGATGAAAGATTGATGCTCGACCACGAATACGATGGCATTCGCGAGCTCGATAACGACCTGCCGCGTTGGTGGGTCTGGTTATTCTACATCACGATCTTCTGGGCGGCGGTCTACCTGCTGTACTACCACGTGTTCGCTATCGGTTATCTGAGCCGCGATGAGTACCTTCAGGAAGTGGACCCCAATTACACGCGTGTCGAACCGGCCGGGAGCAAGTTTATGGGACTTGTATCAGAGTATCATCCGCCCGTCTATGACCCGGTGCGAGATTACGCGCTCATGGGAGGCGTTAAAAAGAAAGCGGCGGTGACGTTCAAAGTCGAACGCCGCGAAACCGACACCACTACCTATGTCGCGCTTACCGATCCGGAGAATCTGGAGCACGGAAAAGAGATTTTTCTGCTACGCTGCGCCTCCTGTCACGGGCGGCTCGGCGAAGGGAATATCGGGCCTAACCTCACTGATGATTACTGGCTGCATGGCGCCGGTATGAGCAACGTGGTCAAGACCATAAAGTATGGCGTCCCGGCCAAGGGGATGCTTTCCTGGCGCGGCGAGCTCAAACCGGATGAGATCATGCAGGCAGCCAGTTATATTCTCACCCTGCACGGCACGGCGCCGCCAAACGCCAAGGCACCGCAGGGGGAGCTGGTGACCGAATAGGCCATGCCGGAACCACAGCACGACAAACGCGGCTCATTCCGCGATTCGCTTGCAACGATCGACAGACGCGGCCACCGGATCTGGGTCTACCCCACCAAGCCAAAAGGGAAACTACACCGCGCGCGGGCGATTGTTGCCATTTTCCTGTTGGCCTTTCTGTTCGGAGCGCCGTTTATCAAGTTACACGGCAACCCGCTGTTTCAGCTGGATGTCATCAACCGCAAGTTCTTCATTCTCGGGTTCATCTTCTGGCCACAGGATATCTATCTGTTTGTCCTCGGCACGATCGCCCTGGTTGTGTTCATCATTCTGTTCACCGCCGCGTACGGTCGTCTGTTCTGTGGCTGGATCTGTCCCCAGACCGTTTTCCTCGAAATGGTGTTTCGGAAAATTGAGTTTCTTATCGAGGGAGCCGGCCCGCGCCAGCGCGAACTCAACCGCGCGCCGATGTCTTCATCCAAGTTCGGCAAGAAAGCCCTCAAACACACCATCTTCTTTGGACTGGCGTTCCTGATCGGCAATACGTTCCTGGCCTACTTCATCGGCATCGACGCCCTGCTGGACCTGGTGACCTCCCCCCCGGCAGAGCACGTCACGGGCTTCATATTCATGGTGCTCTTTTCTCTTGTGTTCTACTGGGTCTTTTCGTGGTTCCGGGAGCAGGCGTGCACGCTGGTATGCCCGTACGGCCGATTACAGTCAGTTCTACTCGATTCGAATTCGATCGTCGTGGCATACGATTTCAAGCGTGGTGAGCCGCGTGGACCGATACCGCGCGCCGGGGAGCGTGTGGGTAAAAGGGACTGTATCGACTGCGGCGCCTGCGTGCGGGTTTGTCCGACCGGTATAGATATTCGCAATGGCACCCAACTGGAATGTGTTAATTGCACCGCCTGCATCGATGTCTGCAACCGGGCCATGCACGGAGTGGGATTCCCGCCGGGGTTGATCCGATACGCATCATATGATTCCATCGCCCACGGCACACCGCTTCGGTTCACACCTCGCATGAAATTGTATACTGCGGTGCTGAGCGTGCTGGTGATAGTCATCACCGCTTTATTGATTTTCCGGACGCCGGTGGAGGCAACCATCCTCCGAGCTACCGGGTCGATGTATGAAGAACTGAGCGACGGCAACATTCGCAACGTGTACACGATCACCGTTACCAACAAGACTGCCGACCAATTACCGGTGACGCTGAAGCTGACGAATGTATCCGGCAAGCTAACAATACTTGGTCCGGAATTGAACATTCCACCGCAAGGGCAACGCGAATCAGTCTTTTCGATAGAGATTCCCAAGTCCAACTTGTTCACGGCCAACAGCCTGATCACAATCGAGGTAATGTCGGGGGACAAGCAGCTTGAATCCGTGAGGACGACGTTTGTCGGACCGGAGCTCCGGAGGAACCAGTGAACGAAACCAGACCAAGAAGCCGCTGGGGGATCGGGATCGCCGCCTTGTATGGGGGGTTTGTCCTGTTCGTTCTCGCGTGCGTGGGGTATGCATCGTTGCAGCACTTCGATCTGGTCGAACCGGAATACTATGAACGGACGCTGGTGTATCAGGAGCAGATCGACAGGCAGCGCCGGACCAATGCGCTTGCCGAACAGCCGTCTCTTGCCTTCGAGTCGGAGTCCCGGCTCCTGGTGCTACAGTTTCCTGCGTATTCGTCGGCGGTGACGGGTGTGATCAGATTCTACCGTCCGTCAGGAGCCGGAATGGACTTCTCTCTGCCGCTCGCGCTGGACCCGACAAACCGGCAGACAATTCTCGACCCCCGCCTTATTGCGGGATTCTGGCGAATGAAGCTTGACTGGCGCATGGACAGTCTTGACTACTATATTGAGCGCAGCGTAACGGTCGAATAAAGGGGCAATTGATGGATACGTATTTCTGGTCGGCCATAGCTCTGGGATTTCTCGGCAGCGTGCACTGTATCGGTATGTGCGGCCCTATCGCGCTGGCTCTTCCGCGCAGCTTTTCATCTCGAACCGGCCTGCTTGTCAGCCGCGTGCTGTACAACACCGGACGGATCATCACGTACGGCGTGCTGGGAGCAATTGGCGGGCTTTTGGGCAAGATGGTGGCGCTGGCCGGGTTCCAGCAGTCGTTGTCTATCGTTGCCGGCGTATTGATACTGCTTGGGGTGTTTCTCCCCAGTCGCTTTGCCCGGAAGTTGCTGCCGATGCAACCTGTAGATAGCGCGATCGAACGAATCCGGGGATTCTGGGGGCGGTTGTTCGGCACGCACACACAGGCATCCCTTTTCATGATTGGTCTGCTGAATGGTCTGCTTCCGTGCGGACTCGTATATGTGGCGCTGGCCGCAGCTGCAGCCAGCGGCAGTTCGGCCGGCGGCGCGCTATATATGCTGCTTTTCGGCCTCGGCACCTACCCCGCAATCTTCGCAACATCGCTCTTCGGGAGCGTCATTCCCACCCGTATCCGACAGAATCTTCTTCGCCTTCTGCCCGTGGGAGCGGTCGTGCTTGCTCTTCTGCTCATTCTCAGGGGTTCATCGCTCGGCATACCATATCTGAGCCCCAAGCTTCACACGCCGACCGGCAGCACTGCCGCGCACGACTGCTGCAAGTAGTCTTCGCTGCTGCTATTCGGTAACGCGAAGTCGTACCGTCCGCTCGAAGTAATTGGCGGTCATGCCCGCCTTGGCGTTCCCTTTTACCGATTCACCGCTGGTCAGCATAACCTGCAACTGAATGTCGGCGTTCTGGGCGGCATCGGTTGGGCGCACGGTCATGGGAAGCACCGTCACGGAGGCGTTTTCATATCCCTCAAATATGTCACCAACCAACCGACAGGCCATCGGCAGGTTGACCTCCCAACCCGGAGCAAATTTGGACAGGGACGACGAACCGTTAGTCTTCGGATCCACATACAGCCAGGCATTGCGTTGTGGAGCCGCAATGGTGTCACCGCCGGCGCGTCCAATGATGGTCATCACTGTTTTAACGGAACCGCGCTTCGCCTCGATGACGAAACTCCCATCGTCTCGTTTCAGGGACTGTTTGCTGTTCTTGTCAACGATGTCAATCACCGTGCGCGGGTCGTCCTTCCAGGGACCGTTGTCGATATGACACCCCAGGCAGTCTTTCGATGCGCCCAGAATGCCGACGGCCGGCGGGTAGGCTAAGGCCGGCCGCTGGAATGAAGCAAGCGCCATTAGTCCGGTCAGCATCAGAATCAGTGCCGCCGGATGGGACCATTTTCGTGCCGAACAGGTCATGATTGGGTACCTCCAAATATCTACACGCCATGCGGTTCGATTGGAATTGGCCAGATGTCTGTGTGAGGGCAGTTATACGGCCAATACAATTATACGATATAGATCTTCAAGATGTTTGACCCAAACCCCACTGCTAAACTCCCGGTCTGGCGTGAAAGCGACGCGTCCGATAACAATGCTGCTCACACGTGGTAGGCGCGTCAGAACGGTTTAAGGATAATGCCCCTGTTGGTACGACCGTTCATCTTGATAACGACCGGATGATCGAACCGATAATGGCGGACGAACTGTTTGTTGGTCACGGGACGTTGTCGACGCAACCAGCCCCAGTCCACAAACCCTTCCTGTGAGAACGCATTCACGCTGAAGTAACCGATCCGAGCCGATGTTATGTTCTGGAAGAAATGGCTCCCCTGCGATGGCGCCACATTGAAGTCCTTGAAACTTGATTCGACAATGGCGCGTACACCCGAAATCTGGTCCCAGGTCACCGGAATACCGAGCCATGGGTCGCTTGAGCCCCATCGGCCCACCCCGATCAACGCGTAGGGGCGGCGGCGCAACACCAGGTCGGCGTTGAACTGACTCACCTCGCGGGCAACATCCATGCTTTTGTCGCGGCGAAATCCATCCGGGTCAACAACTACCAGATCATATATCTCTGCCACCAACCCATTGCCCAGAACCTGCGGGCTCTGGCACAAGAGCCGCTCGGGCTCGACATTTTCGACATCGAGTTCTTCCAACTCGCGGCTCGTCACCAGCGGACGCATCTGCAAAAACGCGAACTCGCGCGGTGTGCCGCGTGGCACCGAGTGGTTGACGGCAAACTCTATTTCCACGGGCGAACTGAGTCCCCATCGCCCCATTTCCATGATCAGGTCGAGGATCTCGGCCAGTGGAAACAGCTCGTTTTTGAGAATCGGCGCAAATGTCACCAGCCGCACGCCGGGGCGCGAGAGTCCGTCCGTAATGGCATCGTTTTCACGAGAATAGGTCGAAGCCACGAGCGGAAGGGTACCATCCTGCTCGGCATATTCCAGCCCATAGCTGGTGAGTTTGATCTCCCGCGTGTGGTCGCTATTGCCGGCATATCGGCCCAAATCAAGCGCCCAGAACTCCCGCTGCGAATAGCGCAGGGTATCCTCCGTTCCGGAGAATTGCAGCAAGTGACGTGGGAATTTCGGACAGAACCGGATCGTGAAGCCGCCATCGACCACCGTCGTCCCAAGACCGAGTGCCACCGACGCAATGCCATCAGAGGGGATCATGGGGGGATGCGGATAAAAATTGTACGAGCGCACGACGCCGGCGAAGTCGGGATAGAAGCGTGAAGCGTGCCTGACACCGACCAGTTTCTGTATGATGACCGCCATCTTCTCTTCTTCGAGTCGATACGGAGTGGCGGCGATATAGGCTTTGGTCCGGGACGAAAACGTGGAGGCATACACTCGTTTGATGGCGCTGACCAGTTCCTGGAGACGGACAGCCGGATCCTCATGGTTGTTCGGCAGCATATACGTCTGGTAGATACCTGCGAACGGCTGGTATTTGGAGTCCTCAAGCAGGCTCGACGAGCGGACCGCAAGGGGATAGTCGACCATATCGATATATGCGGCCAGGTCGGCGGTTACGACTTCGGGCAAGTGCGCCGCCAGGAACCGGTCGTTGATCTCTGAGTCATTGGCAGCGTTGATAGCCCAATCGCGAAGATGGTTATGATCGAGGAACTGGTCGAATATGTCGGTAGCGACAATCACCGCCGGTGGGACATCGATACGCGTCCGCGGGAATCGTTCGTGCAGCTTGAAGTTTTTCAAAAGGGTGGTGACAAAGGCCAGCCCTCGTGCTTTGCCGCCAAGCGAGCCGGACCCGATACGGGCAAAACTGGCGTTTGGATCAAACGTGTCCGGATCGAAGTCCATCACGGTACCCGTATGGCGCTCCCGTCGGAAATCACGAAGCGCCTTGATCAAGTCCTGACGAAGGTCTTCGACGGTGGGGAAATCGGTCACCTTGCGTGGACGAAGCTGATGTGCCAGCCAGAACTCGGTACGGGCCTTGAGCCAGTTGGAAAAGTGGTTTCGTTCGGCGTGGTACTGAATCGACTCCTCCGGTACCACGGCCAGTTGTTCCTCCAGCGCTCGGAGATTTTCGGCATAGCCAACCGCCCGGCCATCAGAAAGTCGGAATACGAAGTCACCGAAGCTGAAATTCTCGATCATGAATTGGCGCAACTGCTGTAGGAGAACGGGGGACCGTTTCCACAAAAATCCGGCGCCGATCTCACGCGCCCGCCCTTCGAACTGCGGGGAGTCCGACTGCAGGAGTATAGGAATGTCAAAATGGGCGGCCCGCACCTCGCGGGCGAGACGGATCCCGGCTTCGGGGTCCGGGTTTCCCCGGAACGGAAACTCGATATCCGAGATGACTCCCAGCACACAATCCTGGTACTTTTCATAGTACTGCCAGGCCTCTTCGTAGGTGGCACTGAGCAGAATCTTGGGGCGCGCACGCATGCGGAGGAGCTTGTGTGACAGGTTGACACTCTCGGCCATCAGGCTTTGGGAATGCTTGAACAGCTCGGTGTAAATGAGCGGCAGAAACGACGAGTAGTAGTTGATATTATCCTCAATGACGATAATCGACTGCACACCGACCGCGTTGGTGTCATGATCCACATTCCGCTTGTCCTCGATATATTTCACCATGGCGATCAGGATGCGGAAATCTCCCTGCCAGACGAATATCTTCTCGAACACCGAGACATCGTGGTACGCGGTCAGCTCGATCAGTTCACGGTTGTCGTAGGTGAGCATGATGACCGGAATGTCCAGTCCGGCTTTCTTGACCCGTCGGGCGAATTCGACGGCGTCCATATCCCCCAGATTCATGGTGGTGATGATCAGCCCGAACCGGCCTTCTTCGGCTGCTATGGTCAGCGCCTCAGCGCCGGTGGACACGCGTGTGATGCCCGGCGCATTGCTCAGATTGAGGTCAAGGTACTCGGAGAGGATCATCTCTGAGAGTCGCCCGTCCTCCTCGAGGATAAACGAGTCATATAAGCTGGAGACGAGCAATATCTCCCGTATCCGGAACCGCATCAGATTCTGGAACTGGTGGAACCGGTTGGCGAATCCGTGCTCGGTCAGTAGCTTGTCAAAGTCCGACATGGTCAACGCCCTCAGGTGCGACAGCTATGATAGTTTATCGACAGAGCTGTCACTCTCCGCATGGTGTGCCCATAATATAAAACGGAGGGGCGGGTCGCCCACTCCGTTTTTTTCGCGAGATGTCGAATCAACAGAAGGAATCAGACTAAGCCCTGGTCCATCATGGCATCGGCGACCTTCAGGAACCCGGCGATATTGGCGCCGTTGACGTAGTTCCCCGGAGTGCCGAACCGATTGGAGGCCTCAACGCAGGACTTATGGATCGACTTCATGATGAGGTGCAGACGGTTGTCCACTTCCTCCCGCGTCCAGCCGTACCGCATTGAGTTCTGCGACATTTCCAGACCGGAAGTAGCCACACCACCGGCGTTGGCCGCTTTGCCGGGACCGTACAGAATCCGGTGATCGAGAAACACTTTCACACCTTCCGGTGTAGTCGGCATATTGGCTCCCTCGGAGACAACTGAGACGCCGTTTTTCACCAGGTTCTGCGCGTCTTTGCCGTTAATCTCGTTCTGCGTGGCGCTGGGGAAAGCGCAGTCCGCTTTGTGATTCCAAAGAGGATTGTAGTCCATCTTGGGATCAATCGGCGTGTAGGTGGCGGTACGATATTTATCGGCGTATTCTTTGATACGTCCGCGCTTGACATTCTTCAGTTCCATGACAAACGCCAGCTTGTCGGCGTTGATTCCTTCGGGGTCGTAGATGTACCCGCCGGAATCGGAGACCGTCACGCACTTTCCGCCGAGCTGGTTGACTTTTTCGATCGTGTACTGGGCCACGTTACCGGAGCCGGACACGAGACAGGTCTTCCCCTGCAGCGACTGGTTCTTAGTCCCAAGCATTTCGGCCGCGAAGTAGGTGGCACCATAGCCTGTGGCCTCGGGACGAATCAGTGAGCCACCCCAGTTGAGTCCTTTACCGGTCAGCACGCCGGTGAATTCGTTGCGGAGCTTCTTGTACTGCCCAAACAGGAACCCGATCTCACGGCCGCCGACGCCTATGTCGCCCGCCGGGACGTCGGTGTCTGGACCAATATGGCGGCTCAGCTCGCTCATGAACGCCTGGCAGAACCGCATGACTTCGTTGTCACTCTTCCCTTTGGGGTCGAAATCGGAGCCGCCTTTGCCGCCCCCCATCGGAAGTGTGGTAAGGCTGTTTTTGAACACCTGTTCGAACGCAAGAAATTTCAGAATGCCGAGGTTAACCGACGGATGGAACCGCAGCCCCCCCTTGTACGGGCCGATGGCACTGTTCATCTCGATACGGAAGCCACGGTTGACATGGATTTCTCCCTGGTCGTCTTGCCACGGCACTCGGAACAGGATGACGCGCTCTGGCTCCGCGATTCTCTCGAGAATCTTGGCCTTTCGGTATTCGGGGTGACGGTCCATCACGAGGGCGAGCGACTCGACCACTTCCTGGACTGCCTGGTGAAATTCCGGCTCGGCCGGGTTCTTGGCTTTGATGTGAGCCATAAAGCTCTGCACGTAATCAGCCGACATGAAGCAACTCCTTAGAGGAACAATCTCACTCTGGTTGTATGTTGGTCTTTTGTTGCCATACGATCCGGCGCCACACGGCATCCGATAAAAGCTTCGGAACCGCCGTGGACACATAACTCCATGGTCCAGTAACGACAGGGAACTGATCTTTGGCAATAAGGGGAACCCCTATATCGCATAGGGAAAAGACCTGAGGGAGGTCGTAACTATCTAAGTTGCAAGCCGTTAAACGGGCATCATCATGGTTGCACCAATCACTCATCCGGCCCTCGGCTGCGCTTGTGGCATGCTCTTCGGGCAACAACGCCCTAAGGGAGAAGGGATTTCATGGCAAGTTCGATGTTCACTGTTCCGTCAGGCGACCATGCCGTACGACTTATACACGCTGTCGGGAGCCGGACGTAACACGCGAAAACATAGTGTCTTTCGCGTCTCGACTGCGCTCGACGCGACGATGCGACAATGCGATGAGTAAGCATCCATAGTTGTCGGTTCGAGCGAAGTCGAGAACCGAATACCAATCGTTTTCCCATCCCTATGTGACCGGATCTCACGAAGTGACAGGTGAGGGGGATTGTCTTACGGCTCGATAATATGATTCCGGATGCAATACTTGACGATATCAGTCACGTTTTTCGCGTTCAACTTTTTCATTATCGAGGCACGGTGAGTCTCGGCAGTTTTGGGGCTGATATTGAGAATGTCCGCGGCTTCCTTGGTGGAATAACCATCGGCCAGAAGGCGTGCGAGCTCCCGCTCCCGCTTGGTCACTATCCCGCCCGGTTTCAAAACATTGAGTGCGGGTTTGACATACTCCGCGACTACATCGCTTCCCGCAGGGCCGGAGAGATAAAAGTCACCGTTGGACGCCTTGCGGAGAGCGTACGAGAGCTCTTCGAAATCGCATCCTTTCAGCAGATAGCCGCGCCCGCCCGCCTCGAACGCCTCCCGCACCTGGTCCTCGCTGTAGGCGGATGACAGAAACACTATTTCCGTGCGCAACTGGAGGTCCCGAATCCGGCGCGCGGCGAGGATACCATCGATTACCGGCATTTGAATATCCAAGAGGAGCACATCAGGGCTATGGGTTGCGACCTGATCGATAGCCTCTTGTCCATTGTGCGCCTCAGCGACCACTTCGAACTCGGTCGACGCCTTGAACAGCGCCACCAGCCCTTGTCGAAAAAGGGCTTGATCGTCCGCGACAACGACGCGGATTTTTGGTTTTTCAAGCGGAACCATAGCGGCAAACATAGCATGTAACGTCCGGTATTTCAATGGGTTTGTGGCGGGACAAGCCACGTGCTCCTTCGCACCAGTATTGACTTCCTCCCCCCTTTTCGCTACCCATACCGTAGAGGTGCTTCATGCGCGGCAAGGGCTATAACGTCTCCATCGACAACCTGACCCATTTTGACCGTCACTTCTTCGACGGCAAGGAGACGTTCACCTACATCGGCACCGGTGAACTCGGCGGCAAGGCCCAGGGGCTCGCCTTTGTGCGTGACCTGCTCGCACGTCGATACGATCCGAACGAATTCCCCCAAATCACCGTCGCCGTACCCACGCTCGCAGTGGTAGCAACTGGTGCGTTTGATTCGTTCATGGAAGAGAACAACCTGCGAGATATTGCGTCGTCCGACCTCCGCGACGACCAGATCGCCCATGCGTTCCAAAAAGCCAGTCTGCCGCCCGAACTGGTGGGGGACCTGCGCGCCTTGATCTCCAAAGTGCACACGCCATTGGCAATTCGGTCATCAAGTCTGCTTGAGGATGCACTGTACGAGCCGTTTGCCGGTGTCTATGCGACCAAGATGATCCCCAATAACCAATTCGATGAGGACTCCCGTTTCCACCGGCTGACGGAGGCGATCAAGTTCGTCTATGCCTCGACTTTCTTCAAGAGCGCCCGCGACTATGTCCGCGCCACCGCGCAGGACGTCTCATCCGAAAAGATGGCGGTCATCATTCAGGAAACGGTGGGGCTACGGTACGGCGACCGGTTTTATCCGACCATTGCGGGCGTGGGGCGTTCGTTCAACTACTATCCATCCGGCAAAGCACGCCCGGAGGAGGGTGTTGTGGACCTGGCACTTGGGTTGGGGAAGACGATCGTCGATGGCGGCGTTGCCTATAGTTACTCGCCTACGTATCCGAATGCCAACCCGGTCTACGGCTCGATCGACGGATTACTGGACCAATCCCAAAACGACTTCTGGGCCGTGAACATGGGGAAACCGCCGGAATATGATCCCATCCGAGAAACGGAGTATCTCACGAAAGAGATGCTTGCGGTGGCGGAACAGGATGGCACGCTCAGATTCGTCGCATCGACCTACAAACCGCAGGAGGACCGGATCGTACTTGGCATCGGTACACCGGGGCCACGGTTGGTCGATTTTTCTCCTGTTCTCAAGGTGGACCAGATTCCGCTCAACAAACTCATCAAACGACTGCTGGCATTGTGTCAAGAGGAAGTGCGGAGCGCGGTGGAGATTGAATTTGCGGTCACAATCGATCCGGTGAATCCGTCGCGAGCCCGGTTCGGTTTCTTGCAGGTGCGTCCGATGGTAGTCTCCGACGCCGTAGTTGACGTGGATGAAAGCGAACTGGGCAGACCAGATGCCGTGATCGCTTCAGACCGCGTGATGGGGAACGGCGCGCTCGATACGATACGCGATATCGTGTACGTCGTGCCGGAGACGTTCAATGCCGCCAATACGCGGGAGATCGCGCTCGAACTCGAGCAGATGAATCGTTCGCTGCTGGATGCAGGCCGTCCGTATCTGCTGGTTGGATTCGGCCGCTGGGGGAGCTCCGATCCGTGGCTGGGGATACCGGTCAACTGGGGTCAGATTTCCGGCGCCCGGGTGATAGTCGAGGCCACTCTGCCGAACATGAATGTCGATCTGAGCCAGGGATCCCATTTTTTCCACAACATTTCCAGCTTTCAGGTCCTATATTTCTGCGTGCACCATCTCGGCAAACATACCATCAGGTGGGACTGGCTGGCGGCCCAGAGGACGATGTCCCAAGCCGCCCATGTACGCCACGTCGCGCTCGAGAAGCCGCTGGGCGTTAAGGTCGATGGCCGCACCGGCAGGGGGGTGATCATCGCATGAACAATCCGCACGACAATCTCGACAATCTTATCTGGTTTCTCAAGGAACGCCAGAAAGAGCTCAACTGCCTGTACACGATCGAAGAGATCCTGAGCCGCCATGATACGGATATCGCCCACGTCTGCGAGGCAGTCATCAAGGCGATTCCGCCCGGCTGGCAGTACCCGGAAGTGTGCGACGCCACCATCACGCTGAACGACAAGACCTATCAGTCCCCCGGCTTTGTCGACTCCCCCTGGCGCCTCAGCGCTCCCATAACCGTCGGGGAGAAACCGGTGGGGCGCATTTGTGTTTATTACACTCATGAACGGCCGGTAGCTGATGACGGCCCGTTCCTCAAGGAGGAGGCGAAGTTAATCCGCACGATCGCGGACCGTTTCGGACATTACCTCATGTACAGCCAGATGAAGCACGTTCTGCATGAGTGGCAGACGGCCAAAGACAACATGCCGGCCGACCGTCGCGGCGAGTGGCGGGTGGTGCTTGACCTGCTTCGCGAAACCGACAAGAACCTGTACCTGAGCATATCGCACAAGATGCTCAACCATCTCTGCTGGAGCGGTGTCGAAGAGGCCAAGAAACTGGTCCGGTACTACAGCCCCGACGCCCGCCAGGAAGAGGACGAATTGCTGCGTGACAGTAATATCCCGCACCAACGACGGTCGATGCTCCTCTCCAACGATTTCCTCAGCGATGAAACCTTCCAGATAGCGTCGGACCATATGAGCGACGACGAGATCCTCGCGTTCATCCAGGGCCGCATCCAGGAAGACAAGCTCAGTTTCCTGGTCCGGGCGCTCAATCGGAACCTTCCGCTGACTGAGATCGCCGATGCCATCCGGCGGTACCATCGCATAGCACCCTCGGTCATGGAGTTCGGCCTGCCCACGCTGCGGGGCGTGCACGCGGCATTGATCCGGCGATTCTTTTCCGAGCAGATGCAGTTCGTCAACGTGGCAAAGAACTACATCGAGATCGAGGATTTCTACAAGGTACTTCAGAATATCATCTTTACAGCCGAAAGCAGCGGTAAGCTGGGGGGCAAGAGCGCCGGATTGTATCTGGCCGCCAGCATTCTCCGTCTCGCCGGCAAAACCAACGAGCTGCTGGCCAAGGTGAAGACCCCCAAGACCTGGTATATCACCTCTGACGCGCTCATGTCATTCATGCACTACAACAATCTTGAAGAGATAGTTGAGCAGAAGTACAAAGAGATCGACCAAGTGCGGCTGGAGTACCCACACGTGGTACAGACGTTCAAGAACTCGCATTTTCCGCCGGAGATCCTCAAAGGGCTGTCGGTGGCTCTCGACGATCTCGGCGACCGCCCGCTGATCGTGCGAAGTTCCAGCCTGCTGGAGGATCGCATGGGGTCCGCATTCTCCGGAAAGTACAAGAGCCTGTTCCTGGCCAATCAGGGAGACAAGAAAGTGCGATTGGAAGCGCTCACGGATGCAATCGCAGAGGTGTACGCCTCGACTTTTGGCCCCGACCCTATCGAGTACCGCGCCGAAAGAAACCTGCTGGATTTCTATGAAGAGATGGGGATCATGATTCAGGAAGTGGTCGGCACTCGGATTGGCGACTACTTCCTGCCCGCCTACGCCGGAGTGGCGTTCAGCCACAACGAATTTCGCTGGTCGCCCCGCATCAAGCGGGAAGACGGCCTGCTGCGCTTGGTTCCGGGGCTCGGCACTCGCGCGGTCGATCGACTGAGTGATGACTACCCGGTTCTGATCGCCCCCGGCCAGCCCGGCTTGCGCGTAAACGTGACGATCGACGAGGCAATCCGGTACTCACCGAAAAAGGCAGATCTTATCAATCTAAGAACGAACCGGTTTGAAACGGTGGAGATGAATGATCTGATCAGACAACATGGTAACGCCATGCCGAACATAAGCGAGATCGTCTCCCTGTTCAGTGATGACCACCTCCATTCCTATTTCGATCCCAGCGCGGACCTCACGACAGAACAGGCTTTGGTGACATTTGAAGGGCTGCTCACGCGCACGAGCTTTGTCAAACAAATTCAGGCAATTCTGAGAGAGCTCGAGGAGAAGATTGGTACTCCGGTGGATATCGAATTCGCGTGTGACGGCCAGGATTTCTATTTGCTCCAGTGCCGACCGCAGAGCTCATCCGAGATCGCCGGCGGGGCCGTCATACCGCATGACTTGCCGACCGAGCGGGTGGTTTTTTCTGCGAATAGGTATGTCTCCAATGGCCGGGTGCCCGATATCACCCACATCGTGTACGTTGACCCGCAGAAATACAACGAACTTACCGACCGCTCCACAATGCTGGAAGTGGGACGGGTGATCGGGCGGCTGAACAAGGTACTACCGAAACGGCAATTCATTCTGATGGGTCCCGGCCGATGGGGGAGCCGCGGCGATATCAAACTTGGCGTCAGCGTGACGTATTCGGACATAAACAACACGGCCTCACTCGTCGAGATCGCACGTAAGAAAGGGAATTACACACCGGACCTCTCATTCGGCACGCATTTCTTTCAGGATCTGGTTGAGGCCAACATCCGGTATCTGCCGCTGTACCCCGATGAGCCGGGTGTCATGTTCAACGAAGTATTTCTTACCGGTGCCGCGAACATCTTGCGCGATATTGTCCCCGAATACGAATATCTGTCCGACACGGTGCGGCTTATCGATATACCATCGAGCGCCAACGGTCAGGTGCTGCAACTATTGATGAATGCCGATTTAGACCAGGCGATAGCCGTGCTGGCGCCGCCGCGGTCGTATGCCGACAAATCGGCCGCCCCGTGTCCGCAGGAAGAACAGGTCACCGAAAGCGCCTGGCGATGGCGGCTTCGCGCCGCGGAGCATATCGCCTCTCAGCTTGACCCGCAGCGGTTTGGCGTGAAGGGGCTTTATATCTTTGGCAGCACCAAGAACGCCACCGCCGGACCGCGCAGCGATATCGATCTGCTCATTCATGTCGGCGGGACTGACTTGCAGTGTGAAATGCTGAAAATCTGGCTTGAGGGGTGGAGCCTGGCGCTCGACGACATGAACTACCGCCGCACCGGCTACAAGAGCGGCGGGCTACTGGACGTTCATATCATCACGGATGACGACATCGCGCGCAAGACCAGCTACGCGGCCAAGATCAACGCCGTCACTGATGCCGCCAGACCACTTCAGATGAGCCGGTAGTCTTACAGCAGTTCTCGCGTCGCCGCCGACGGATTCTCAAGATCAAACCGAACCAGCGCCAGTTCCGGGCCATCGTGAGCGGCGGAAAACGACAGGGTCCTCCCAATCTGCTGGCGCCACTGACCGGTCAGACGGGCCGATTCGTGGATGTGACCATGGAGTGTAATCAGGGGCTGCCGCTTCTCGATGAGTCGGCGAATAGCAATGCTCCCCACATGCACCGGAACCGGCACATAGTCAACCATCATGCCATCAAGACCGGCGCGGTCCAGACACGTATCGTGCGGCGGGGAATGAAGTAGAAGCACGCTTTGCGACAGATCATCGTCGGCTGTCAGCGCCGCCAGGTCTTTTTCGATAGTCCCGTATCGAATTTCGTGGGCTTCGACTGGCAATGAGCGATAGCCTTCCTCGGGCGAGATCGAGCCGGGATCAACATAACGAGACACGTCGTACCGCTCCCAGTCTTTCATGAGAAACGGCGTCGGAGATACGCAAGCGTAGCCGTAGACGGAGTGCTTGCCCAATGTTATCTTCTTGTTGTGGATGTATTCCCACAGCCCCGCCTTCTCTCCCGCGATCATACCTTCTTCTTCACCCCGGCTGTCATCGTTGCCGAGAATGGCGAACACGCGAGGGTAGTTCGGCCCCATAGACCGTTTCAGCTCAGCGAAACTTGGCGCAAGAAAGTCGGCGATAAAATCCTCGTGCGGTGAATCGGGTGACGAGAACTGCCACAGTCCGGACGGCAACAGGTCACCGCCCAGAAACACGGCCACTGGTGTCTCCGCCTTGATTCGATGAAACAGCTTGCGATACCGCTCTTCGCTGCCGTGTAGGTCGGTGGCAAAAAGACAGGAATGTTGTGATATCTTGTCCATGGGTATGTCGATTAGCTCAGGCTAGCATTATACTCCAGCATTCTAACACAGTCAAACTGATATGAGGCTGATTCTGGTGGAGGATGACCAGAAACGAATAAGGTCGGCAGCCTCGTGTCCACCGACCTTCTATATAGTAGCCCAATTACTCAATTCAGAGCTTGAAGCAGGGCTTTACTGGCAGTGGGCCACCGAAGGCAAACCAGTCTATAAAATACTGGAGGTCGCTGTTATCAACAGTACCATCGCAGTCACAGTCCGCGAGCGCTGCTGAAGGGAATATCTGCCCACCGAAAAAAAGGTAATCAACGATCACTGAAAGATCGCTAATGTCGAGCAGACCATCGTTACTGGCATCACCGTGCGACAGTGACAGTACCGCCCCGAAGGCATCGACCCTGCCATAGCCATATTGGGTAGTGAAGCGGGAGTTAGTCCCCCAATCAAGCGTCGTATCCGCCGACTGTTTTAATATGTAGTAGACAGAGTTCGAAGAAAGGCCCGGATCCTTGGCCAGCACCAGGGCTGCCGCTCCTGCTACAAGAGGACCGGTGGCCGAAGTACCACCAAACTTGCAATCGTAGTCGACGTCATTCGGGCTGCTGCAGTTCCAGGTGACCGAGTAGCCACAAACTGACGTGACATTCGGGTTGAATCCTGCCGTACCCATCTGATCTAACGTCCAGACGTCCCCCTGCAGACAGAAGTTACCGCTCGGCGCGACCACGTCCAGGTCACCACCATAGCAACTGTAGCTCCAACGGACGTCATTCAGTTGCAGCGCGCCAACGGCGAAACAGAACGGTTTGTTTGAAGGATATAGCACGTAACTGGTACCGGCGTTACCAGCCGCAAATATCACAGGGCACCCCTTACCGCCTCTCCCAAACAGCGAAGCCCTCTCCAAGGCATCGTTGAGCACTGGGAATCCGTCTCCGGTAAATCCGTATCCCCAGCTATTCGAAAGCACATCCGCACCGCTCTGGTAGGCATAGGATATTGCGTCTGCTACCCGGGTGACGTCTGATGTTCCAATGCCATTGTCATCGAATATCTTGACAGGCAGGATCTCGACTGCGGGGGACATCGAGATGACCCCGCTGCCCGTGTTCACGCCCGAGAGGCTGTCCGTGGTGTGAGAGGCGCCAATGATACCTGCGCAGCCCATACCATGTGCCTCCAGATTGCCCGGAGCCGGATTGTCATCGTATGGAGTGCCTGCAATACCAGAGAAATCTCGGCCAGGAAGAACACGAGATTGCGGCAAATCCTCGTGCGTGGTAACGCCGTCATCGACCACTGCAACTACGATAGTATCGATGGCACCGTGTATGTCCCAGACAGAAGCTGAATTGAAAGCTCCGATGACCCGTTTCAGGTGAAACTGGCTCCCGTTGTAACGGTCATACAGTTTGTAGGTGAATCGCACCGGGCGAATCCCAAAAATCGGGTGCGAAAAACGCACTCCTGCCGCGTCGTGGAGATCGTTGGCCACAGTCAGCAGGCGTTTGCTGCCGGGGTCGGCGTTTCCCAGCACGTAGCAGTCCGGCAAGTACTCTAACTTTCGAGCAATAGCGGCACCATAATTCGCAGCAGTAGCAGCGACCGCTGATGAATCCATCCAGTCCTCAAAACCGGCCACCAGTTCACTTCCAACTGGAGCAGGCACAGTGTCTGACAGGTAATAATACGGCTCGGCTGCCTCAATACCGATGGAATTGTTGAGCGTATCCAGAAAGGCATAGAGGTCACCTCCTGCTCCAATTACCACGGCAAAAAAGCCGTTGATCATGTTGCTGTCCGGCGTCACGTAGCGAAGCCGGGAGTGCATGTCGAAAACCTGCTGCAGCGGAATCGTTGTGTCGAACTTGATGGCAATCACGAAGCTGTCTACGCGAAGCGCTACCGGCCCGACGCTTCCGTAGTATGACTCGGCTTTGGCAAACACGAAGGTGGCCATAATGACCGAGCATGCCAAGCTTATCCATTTGAGAAATCGCATAATCCCTCCTCAGTCTGAGATTCATCTCCCAGTCTGACATTTGATGTTACCAAACCATGCCTTCTGATCAAAATAGTAGTAATTGGTTATGGTCTGACCTGGAACATCGAAAACGACCACATCCATGCCGTTCACCGCGCGCGCGCCCACCAGCGACTTGCCGTCGGGCGATATGGCGATCGGACCAACGGGTAAGTAGTCTCCCAGCACAGAGTCGTCGGCCAGACCTCGCGTACTCACCTCCTTTACCGTATTTGTGGGGATGTCATAAACATAGAAAGCCGAAGGGGCAGGCGGGCCGATCAGCATCGTCCCCGGATTAGTGAAGAACACATTGCTGCCGTCGGGTGAAACCACAATCCAGCCACCTCCCGGAGAGAAATCTGTCCGGTAGATCAGCGAATCGCCGGCCACGTCGTAGACGCCAAAAGAGCACCCAAAGGCATCCCAGCGGGAGTACAAGAACCACAGTTTCTCATCTATCGACGGAACTGCCTGGATGATGCCACCCGGCATAACTTGAACGCTCTTGCGGGACAACCGGAAACCACCGCAGAGGTCGAGCTTCGCTACTTCCCTTTCAGGCGTACTACCGTCTATGTAATAGAGCGTCTGACTATTCCTCGAGAAAACCCCATTGACAGCATACGCTGAATCGTCCGAGTAGATTTGTGAGTATTCAGGAATCTGATACAAGCGCACCCCAAGGCGCTGCTCGCCGAACAGGGCGACATATTTTCCATCCGGTGAGACAGCCGTGGTCCAAGTAGGATATGGCAAAGTACGGATGTACTCATCAGTTTCGATCTTGTACACGGACATATAGCCGCCAGATGTGACATAAAGGTATCTGCCGTCGGCTGATACATTCTGTATTCCTACGTGCAACGTGTCATTGACTGTGTCCAGCACCCCTGTAGCGGGCGCAAATCGAAGCAGGATTGGCCCACTCATGTCGTTGGAGTAAAAATAGTAATTCTTCGCACCGGGTCTTGGCCCGACCGGGTTGTCGTCGCAACTTACCGGTAGTAGCACAACCACGCCGCACAGCAACAAACAGACACGTTGCAGTGTCTTCGTTCTCATGTCCATTAAGCCTCCCGAGGTGTTCCCCTCGTCTTGTTTCAAATATAACGAATACCCCCGCGTGTCAAGAGGAAAATCAAGATTTTTTTGTCCATGCAACGGCGACCAAGGTGTTTTCTGAAACTGACAGAACCTGCCACAAACTGACAGAATCTGTCAGTGCGTGGCACCTCACAAACGGCAATCTTACTGCGTCACAATACATTGGTGAAATACATCCATTTGCATTCGCTGACAGATTCTGTCAGTTTGCAGTCCCCATAAACAACAAGCCCGCCTTGCGGCGGGCTATGTTACAGATTCCACGGCAAATAAACTCTATCTCAATACCCCGACTCCGGCGTGTGGCAGTCGGTGCACTTGGCCTCTTTCCAGGCATCGTCGATATCCTCCGGATGCTGGAAATCAAGCCCGGCAATATCTTGCGCCAGATCGTGCACGTTCTCCGACGGCCCCTGCGCCACGATCAAGTGGCAAGTCCGGCAGTCGTTCTTGATCGTTTCCCCCTTGTCGTTCACTTTCTTGTTGTCGTGGCAACGGAAGCAGCCGTCGTTGACAAAGTGGCTCAGGTTGTTCTCCCGCGCCCGATAATCCGTTTTCATTTCCGGGAAGAAGTTCTCGGCATAGATAGTCTGAAGGGTTCTCGTGGCCTGCTCGATGTTTGCAGCCTGTGCTTGAGCCACATCGGGACTGTTCTCCTGATAATAATCCTTCAGCCCGCTGCCGATTTTCGTCTGCGCATCTTCCCGCGTGCTGTACTGCGCGTTCAGCAGATCGAGCCCCACCTGCCGCACCGACGGCAGCGTCGGCGATATCTGTCGCGTGGATAATGCCAGATTCAGTGCCGTCGCCGGAGCCAGAAACTTGTGGCTGGGCCGGTTGTGGCAGTCCATGCAATCGAACTTGCGGATTTCGACGGTCGGATCGGCTGTATCCGGTATGGATGCATCCGGGTCCGTGAACACGGATACCGTGCCGTCCCGTTTGGTGATGCGCACCCATGGGATGTTTTGTCGTTTGGCGTCGGTGGCAATGTATTCAACTTTGTTTTCCGCCAGCATGTGCCAGTGTATTCCTTCCAACCTGCCGGTGCGCGGATTGCCGCCGCCGATCTTCACCAGCAGATTGATCGTCCATGGCGAGTTGGCTTCATCGGTGCGGTAATAGGTCTTGGTGACCAGCTTCTCGCCGTAAAACTGCCGTGGCCAGTGACACCCCTCACAGGTCTGTTGCGCCGGGCGAAGGTTGCTTACCGGTGTCTGTATCGGCCGTTCGTAGGTATCAAGCGCGGTGCGCCAGAGCTGACGGGTACCATCCAGTTTGGATTTTACATAGAACGATGCTCCGGGTCCGATATGACAATCGACGCAGGGAATTCGGGCATGCGGTGAATTCTGGTAGGTGACATATTGCGGCTCCATCACGGTGTGACAGGTCTTGCCGCAGAACGCCACCGAATCGGTGGCCTCATACGCGCGATAGCCACTGTAGGCAACCAGAAGCACCAGCACGGCTGTCAGCCCCAGAAACAGCCACAGGTTGCGCATGTAGCTGGGGTCCGAGGGATCGATATAGAGATTGAACCGAACCCTCTCGCCGCGCCGGTGCGCCTGACGGACCTGGACCACGACCGCGATCAGGAATAGTACCACGCCAATCGTCACAACAGCCGGCGAGATAACAAATGTCACCAGCGAGGTGTACGGATTCTCGGCCGGGGCCGCCAGGTCGATAAGGAGAAGAATCAGGAACAGGAACCCGCCGGCCATGACGAGGGCTCCACCCAATGCCGCCAGCGGGTGGCGATATAATGTCCGTTTTCTCAGTATCTCGTTCACTGGCCTCTACTCTCTACGGTCCGGTATTTTGCTGGGGGGAATATACGTGCTCTGACGGTACGTGCAACAGGATTGCTGGCCCATTTTCCCCGTGAATCGGTGCCTGCGAACCGGGGCATTTTATCCGCAAATCCGGGAGAGTGCGTCGGTTGCACGAAATACATACGAGCTGGTATGTCAATGCTCGTGCATCAGACGGCGACCCCTAAAGGGAAGCTGCGCACGGAAACCCACTGGCGGTCGGCGACCGGAGAGACCAGATTCAAGGTGGTCACCCTGAAACTCTCCTCAGGGAGGTACGGGACGATGCGCTCTTTGACCATCACCACGCGGTGGGGCGAGATCTCACGGGCGACAGTCACGTGCGGGACAAACTGCTTGTGGGGAAGCGCCAGGTCCAGACCAGTGTACAGCGACTTGTACAGTTCATCCAGATTGGGGTGCCGATTGACCTGCCAGTATATCAAGGGAAACCCCGGATAGAAATCACCGATCGATGACAGCTCGAGCGGAAACGGGCCGATCCGGTCGGTTACGGGCTTGATAACGCGCGAAATATCGTCAAGCGACCTGGTGCACTGAAACGGAAAAACGACCGTCACATGTGCGGCGATGACCGAATGATCCGGGTCGTACTGGCGGCGGAGCGGCGCGATGACCTCGTCGAGCCCCTCGGGGAGCAGGATGACCACCGCGTACTTGTTGGTGACCCGGCGGTCCAGTTCATCGCTGTTGTAGCCAAACATATTTTGGTGACCCACACAACCCGCGCCAGGGTGGTCTCATTTGAAAAACTGTATCTCGATCCGACGATTCCTGGCTCTTCCCTCGGCCGTGCTATTCGATGCCAGGGGATTGGTCTCGCCGCGACCGAACGGCTTCATTCGTTCGTCAGGCACCCCATACGCTACAAGGTAGTCACGCACGCGGTTGGCTCGCTTCTCGGATAGCCGCAAATTGGCCGCATCGGTGCCAATATCATCGGTGTAGGCACTGATTTCAAGCCGAATATCCGGCACCACCGACAACAGCGCCGCCAGTTTCTGAAGTTCGCTTTTCGCTTTGGCATCGACCTCAAACGAACCGGACATGTAATCGATATGGAGGATCATCGGCTTGGCGAAGATGGCCAGATCGACACATCCGTATCGATCGACTTTGACACCAAACAGCGTATTGGGACAATCATCGAGTCCATCAGGCACCCCATCCTTGTCCGAATCGACGGGGCATCCGGTGGAATCGATGACTGCACCGATCAGATTACCCGGACACTGATCGCGAAAATCGGGCACGCCGTCGAAATCGGAATCCACCGGGCAGCCATGAATGTCGACGCGCCCGCGCGCTTCACTTGAGGTGCCAGGACAATCATCGAGACCATCGGGCACGCCGTCCCGGTCGTTGTCGACCGGACAACCGTGGTTGTCGACAATCACGCCGCGCGGCGTAGCCAGGCAGGTATCGTCTTCGTCACGGACACCATCCCCGTCGGCATCGCCGACCGCACGCTGCGCCCGTCGTATGTCCGACGTTCTCTGGTTCTCCTGGTTCGCCTGCGGCAAGCGCCAGTCGTCGGCATGCTGGCTCCGTCCGAACCGCAGGTTAATCGACAGGGTACCGCCAATGAGCCAGCGATCGCGGGCAGCATCGATCTCAGAGGCAAAATTGGCTCCCGCGCCAGTGAAGTAATCGGCGCGCAGTCGACTCTCGATGAATGCGCGGGACGAGAGGGCAAAGAGAAACCCGGCAGAGGCGCCGACAAACAGTTCCGAAGCTTTGAAGGCGAGCTTTCCCTGATGCTCGTCGACCGTCTGGAACGTCGTGTCCCCCGCCGGGTCAATTATCTTCCACAGCGTCATGCCGCCGCCGGCGCCAAGCGCAATGTTGAATCGACTCTGCGGTGATAAGAGCAGTCGCTGCAACGAACCCGCCACCCGCCAGGCGGTGAAGTCGACTGCCGCATTACTTTTCAAAGAGCCGATCGCGCTCGTCGAATCCCCCCCTGTTGTATTCGATAGTGTAACGCGGGAAGCATCGAGTGTCAAGCGCCAACTGCGGTCGAGATGATATTTGATGCTCGCACCATACGTCGCACCAATCTTGAAATCAAGAACCGAGCCGCCAGTCAACATATCGGCTCCGCCGTATGCGCCCAGCGAAAACTCTGCGCCGGAAGAGTCCAGTCCGAAACAGACAACCAAACTGACAAGCACAATCAGACTGCGCATGACGACAACATCGATAGATGAAATAGTGAAATCAAGAAAAACTCGGCGCTCAGTAGAGCTTCTTGAGATCGATCCCGGCGTAGTAGTGCTTCAGAATCTGGTCGTATGTCCAGCCGGTGCGCGACCAGCCGATCGCGCCGCATTGACACATCCCGACCCCGTGACCGTAGCCGCGCCCTTTGATGGTCACCTCGTTCAGTCTTCCCGCGGCATCGTGCTCCGTCAGCGCATCGAATCGATCCGAAGGGAGGATGAGATCCGGGTTTGACGTTCGGCCGATCACCCACCGTATGCGGTCCTTGTTGAAATGGTAGACATCGGTTTCCGTCCGCACCACCAGCCGCTCGACGCGGCCGCCGGGTGTGCGAGACTGCACAGTAATATCGGTGATCGGTGCGATGCGGATATCACGACCCCGATCGCCGGACAGATATTGCTCGATCCGCCCCCGCAGCTGCTTCTCGGTGAATACCTCCTGCCAGGTGTAGTATTTCGACCAGGAACAGGCGGCGCTGTCATCGACAGGCTGCAGGTAGGGCAGCTCTTTTTTGTCCCACACCTCGGCAATGTCATCGGTCATCCCGCCGCAGGTGGAGTGGTAGTAGGCGCTTATGAAATCTCCCTGATACATTGCCACGTGGCCGGCCGTCTGCTCCACGCCTCGATTAACCAGCTTGTCCTCAACCTCCATCCCTTCGTAGAGCTGATCGACGACCGTCGACTTGACATCGAATGGTTCGCCAACATACTGCTGCAAATGAGCGATAGCGTAGGTCCGGGCCGCTACCGCCTGCGCCTTGATGGCTTCCAGTTCGTTTTCATTCCGCTTGCCGATCTCGGGAGGCACCACACCCTTGAGGTAATCCTCCATGTAGACGACATTGATCACCCGGATATTCTGACCGTACGGCAGCACCTTGAGAATGCCGCGGTATCGTTTTTCATCGATGCGAAGCGGCGAGTTGTTGCCGCGCGGAATCAGGTTGACCTCGTCCAGTCCCTCCTGGATCGGATTTCCCCGATTGTCCTCGACACGAAGTTTTCGGCCGTCGACAGCCACCCGAACCGATCGGCTGGAGAAATAGACTGCTTGCTGTTCGCCGGTCAGACACTCGACAGCGAATGACCCCTCGCCCCCCAGCGTGACATCGGCGTTGTTCTGGTCGATCAGCACCCGCACGAACGGCACGCGGATCACGGGCGTGACCAACTCGTCTTTGAGTCCCGGCACCGAGGCGCAGCTCCAGATGAGCACCATAAGAAACAGCGCCATGCCGAGGCGAAGAGACCATTTGCCAACGGTCGTCACGACTGCGATTCCTTGTCTAAGAAAGGTCCTCATGCCATTCTTGTCGGCGGTTGAACGATTTTCCCGAGCACCGGCAGCATCCTTTGCTTTTGGCCGGGCACAAAACGCGTTTGGAGCGGCTCGGATCGAAGGCAGGCATATCCCATCGCAGCGTATGACGAGGCCTCGACCAGACCCGGGTCAATGCCGAGCGAGGATATCGATTCAATCGACAGCCCCGGAAATAGTTCGGCCAACCGTCGTTTGAAATATGCGTTATGTACCCCACCTCCGGTCAAATACAATTTGTCGACCCGCCGGTCCCTTTGAACAATCGGTTTCAGCCGGGTATATATCCTCGCCACGGTCAATTCCGCCGCCGTGGCCATCAGATCGTACTTGGCAAGACGAAGCCTGCGACCGATCTTTACAATATCGGCGATCAGCGCGGGCCCAAACTCCTCTCGTCCGGTTGACATTCTCCTACCCCCGAAGAATCCGTGTGACAGCAGGATAGAGAGAAGCCTTTCGGATACGGCTCCGCGCATAGCGAAATGCCCACGGCTGTCATACGACTTGCCAAACAGCCTTGAGGCCAGCAGGTCGCACAGGACATTGCCGGGCCCGGTGTCTGCCGCCTGGACGTCAAGTCCGGAACGGTCGGACGGGAAATAGAAGAAATTGGCCATGCCGCCAATATTGACAATCACGCGCGATTCTTGCGGATGACCGAACAGCTTTGCCATCGCCGCCACCGTAATCGGCGCCCCTTCATGTCCCAGCGCTATATCGGCTTGGCGGAAATCTCCCACCACCGGGAGGCCGGTCGCCACAGCAATGCAGTCAAGAGAACCAAGCTGCATCGTTCCGTTTACTCGATAACCGGCGAAAGAGATTTTCCGCGGAAGATGTCTCACGGTCTGTCCGTGTGACGCCACGGCATCGATCGCAATTCCCTGTCGCCTGAGTTTCAACATCAACGCTTCTGCGGTCCGGCCATAGAACTGACCCAGAGCGTTGTCCAGATGGAGAATGGAACCAATGTCGGCGCTTGCCATCGACGCCGCACTCAGCACGGCCGTTCGAAGTGCCTTTGGATAACGCACCATGTGACCGGCAACAAACCGGATTGCAGGTCCGCTCGGATTGGTAGTGAACCGTAACACCGACAGGTCAACACCATCGGCCGAGGTACCGGAGTTCATGCCCAGAACGGTCAGGCGGTAGCGACGCGACAATGCCGTCAGTGTCATGTCAGCGCAGCACCGACCGTCCAAGCTTGAATTTGAGTCCGGCGATCCGGTCGAGCGACATGGTCACTAATGTCGTATCAATCTCGCCGCGCCGCAAGGCATCAGTGAAGAAGTCATAGGCCTGAAACGCGGCTTCATAGTCTTGGCCGAACAACAGCAGGTCATGCCCGGCAGTGAACGCCGCCAGTGTCCGCTCGCCGATATCACCCAATGCCGCCGCCCCTTTCATGGTCAGGTCATCCGTGATGACGGGACCGTCAAATCCCAGTCCATCGCGCAAGAGGCGATTGATGATCTTCGCCGATCCGGTCACGATCCTGTCATCGAGGGCAGGCAGAAGCAGATGCGTGGTCATGATCAGATCGGCGCCGGCCTCCACCCCGGCCACAAATGGCCGTTTTTCCCGCTGTTCCCAGACGAATTCATCATAGTCCGCAACACTTGTTTGAAGGTGCGGATCGTTCCTGGCGGCGCCGAGCCCGGGGAAATGTTTCAAACAAGACAAGAGACCCCGCTCCTGCGAGATACGCACCGAGGCCCGTACAAACGGACTGACCTGTTCGGCGCTCGAGCCGAAACACCGGTCGCGCAAACAGGCATTCTTTGAATCCAGGTACAGGTCGGCTACCGGCGCCAGGTTTAGGTTGATACCCAGCGCTTCCATATAGACGGCGGCGCGGGAATATTCTTCCTCGAATCGCTCTATACCTTCGATGGCATACGCTGATGCCGCACGGTACTCCACCGGCGCCTGCCTGAGGCGGCACACCCGCCCCCCTTCCTGATCGATGGCGATGAACGGCAGGTAATTGTTATAGCATGACTTGATGGTCTCAATGTTCTGGCGGGCGAGTTGATGCGTGGCACAGTTATCGGCAAACAGAATTACGCCGCCGATCCGCTCTTCGGCAATGAAGCTGAGGAACGGGGATGGCGGGCGCTCGCCCGGAAACCCCATCACAAAGAGCTGCCCGATCTGCTTTCTGAGTTTGTCAACTGTCATATGCCCGCGTCCGTTTCTGCCGCCCTTTTTTCGGCGCCGTCTAAATTGTACACACGGCGTTCTTGCCTGATCCCTTGGCACGGTAGAGGGCCTGGTCGGCCACCGAGACGAGTTCCTCGTGCGAGCGTCCATTCTCGGGGAACGCGCTCACACCCACCGACACGGTCACTTTGACCTTGCCGGCCGCTCCGGTGTCGATCACCGTCTTCTCGATCTGCTCGCGTATCCGCTCGCCGATATTGGCGGCCTCCCCTTCCGGCGTCTGCGGCAGAATGACGACGAACTCTTCACCGCCATACCGCGCGAAAATATCAACGTCGCGGATGCACTTCTTGATTACCCGCGACAACTCCTTCAACACCAGATTGCCGACCTCGTGCCCGTACGAATCGTTCAGCTTCTTGAACCAGTCGATATCGACCATGATGATCGACAAAGGCAGGTTGTACCGAAGGGCACGTTTCTTCTCCTCCTGGAGTTTCTGGATGAAATAGCGATAATTAAACGTCTCCGTCAATTCATCGATCATGGTCAGCTCTTCGGTGCGCTTGTGAAGCTCGGCGTTCTCGAGCGCCAGCGCCGCCGATCGCGCCACGATCGACAACATCTGGACATCCCGTTCCTTGAAATGATCCGTCTGGTCGGCTTCCGCGATCAGAATACCGTTGGTATGCCCGTGCGTGGTCATCGGCACGATCATCACGGAGTGGGCTCCCTCGTGGATTGGCCGGTGATCCTGGCGATCCCGCACGTTTTTGATACGGATCGCTTCATGCTGCTGCGACACCCGGCGCAAGAGCTCGGTGTCCTTGTCGTCGATCGCTTTCAGGTGAAAATTGTGGTTCCGGTCATGCGCCCGGGCCCGGTAATAGAAATGCCCCCACTTATCGGTGAACACGAGCGCGTAATGGCTGTATTGGAGGGTCGAACCCATGATCCGCATGACCTCGTGCACGACGCCGTCGGTATCGAGGATGGCGGCCAGAATTCGGCTGTTTTCATAGATGACCTCAAGCTGTGCCTGCGATTTCTCAAGTTCGGAGGTTCGAAGGTTCAGCGTGTCGAACAGCTTCATGAGCCGGGTCTCTGATTTGCGCAGGAACTCAGAAGCATACGACAGTGCCAGATAGAACACCCACATGAATCCAAGCCGCATGGAGAAATCGAACAGATTGTTTACGTCGATCTCGGACATCACGACAACAACATACAGCGCGGTGGTCGCCACGACCACCGCCGAGGCCAGCCAGACACTGAGCATATAAGCCGCCACCGCGACCGTCAGATAGAAGAGCAAATAAAACGACGAGTTGACGCCGCCGGTCAGCAGAACGAACGCCGGCACGAAGATGAGGTCATAGACGATAGTTGCCAGATATGCCAGCTTGACATCGAATTTCCCTTTGATCGCCACGAAGAAGACCAGAAGATGCGCTGCGAAGGTGCCGCCGAGGATATAGAGGAAGGTGGCATCTTCTTCACGGTAATCCCCCACGACCAAAAACCAGGTGACACCGAGAAGGGTCATCAGCCTGGTAAGCAGATAGATAACATCTATCCGCGGCAAGAGGGTCTTGTTGCGGTCAAGAAAAAGCTTCATCGTTCCCTGCCGGACATCTATGAGAATATCGGCATTCGGTGCGGTTTATTTATTGCAGGGAAAGAAGTTAGAACGAGTGCCGGATTATCCTCAATTGACCTGATAGACCTGGCGCCGCGGCGAGATTCGCTTGGTTTAACCGTAAACAACGTCTATATTGGCGGCAATAACACAGCCGTCGATTTGACCCATGAGTCTTGTTCTCCTCGCGATTGTCTTCCTTACGGTCTTGACCCTGGCATATCGCTTTTATGGCGGCTGGGTGGCACGGCAGGTGAGTCTTGATGACGCCAAACCAACCCCTGCCCACGAGGTCAACGATGGTCGCGATTATGTCCCCACGCGACTAATCTATCTGTTTCCTCAGCATTTTTCTGCTATCGCGGCCGCGGGGCCGATCGCGGGGCCGATCTACGCGTGCATGTCGTTCGGATGGCTCCCCTGCCTTCTGTGGATCGGACTGGGCGTAGTCTTGATTGGAGCCGTGCATGATTTCTCGAGTCTCACGGCTTCGGTTCGACACGGCGCCGGGTCAATTGCGGAGATCGTCCGGCAACATCTCGGAAAACGGGCCGGCATTGCCATTATGCTATTCATCTGGATCACCCTCGTGTACGTCGCAGTGGCGTTCACCGCCATGATCGCATCGAGTTTTGTCACAGCGCCGGAGGAACTGCAGGGAATCCAGACCAATTTTCACCCAGGAGGTGCTGTTGCGGCGGCCAGTGTGATGTATCTGCTGCTCTCAGTCGTGATGGGGTTCGTTCAGCGGTTCCTCAAGCCCCCCATGTGGCTGTTGACCGTTATATTCGTCCCCGGAACGCTGGTTGTTGTGTGGCTGGGGACGTACTTGTCTCATGTGCTTCAATTTGGCATCGGAACATGGGGAATTCTGATACTGGCGTACTGCGCGGTCGCATCGGTAGTGCCGATGTGGTCGCTTCTGCAACCGCGCGGTTATCTCGGCGGGTTCATCCTTTTCATGGCGCTCGGTCTGGGCGTGATCGGCATCTTCTTCGGCGGTTACGAAATCAAACAGAGCGCGTTTACGTCGTGGAATATCGAGGGGGCCACCGGCGCGCTGTTTCCATTCCTGTTTGTCACTATCGCCTGTGGCGCCTGTTCGGGGTTCCACGGTCTGGTCTGTTCGGGGACAACATCGAAGCAGGTTGATCGCGAATCGCATATCCGACCGGTCGGATATGGGGCCATGCTGGCCGAGGGATTCGTGGCGTTTATCTCGCTGGTGACTATCATGATCGTTTCTTCGAGTGATATCAAAGGGCTCGGCCCGGCCACCATCTACGGTCGTGGGTTGGGGGAATTCCTGACACTGATAATCGGAAAAGAACATCTCGGATTCGCCATCACGTTCGGCGCGATGGCGTTCTCGACGTTCGTGTTCGACACGCTCGATGTCTGCACCCGTCTGGGACGCTACCTGCTTCAGGAACTGACCGGCTGGCGCGGACGATGGGGGGCCCTGTTCGGCACTCTGGTGACAGTCGCGATTCCGCTGCTCCTTGTCTGGTCCTCGCAGGAACAGGGCTGGCGGGCATATTGGACACTGTTCGGAGCCGCCAACCAGTTGCTTGCGGCAATGACGTTGCTTGCTGTCAGTGTATGGCTATACAAGGCCGGACGGCGAGTCGCCTACGTGTTGCTGCCGATGTTGTTTGTGCTGGTGATTACACTATGGGCGCTGGTCAGGCTGTCGATTTCTAACTTCGCGTCGTCGGCCACGAGCCAAGTGGCGATTGTGAATGGTGTTGCAGCGGTGACGCTGATTTGTTTGGCGCTGTATCTGACAGTCCGGTCGACTCTGCGGCTCAGACAGCCGGCTGCGAGCAGCTAATTTCCCTTCTTCATTCGTCCCGCTCCATACCCCACCACCCAAAACACTCCGAAGCCAAACAGCAATCCGCCAAGACCGAGTTTGCCGTAGACGTCCCAGGTCGGACCAACACGGAGGCCCGATCGAGCGGGATTCAATGGGTCATAATGCACAGTCACAGGGCGTCCTGGTGGATACTCCTTCGCCAATGTCTCCGCCACGTTGTACTTGCTGTTGCGACCGCCGAACGGGGGCGTCTCAAGAGTCGTGCTGTCCGTGTATACCACTCCGTTCACCGCGTATTGGTACACGATATCGGGTCGAAAGGCACGGGTCCCGATAACACGCGATGATACCACTTCCCCCTCAGTAGTGGGCCAAGACCGATGGGACATGAAGACCGTGAGTGTCCGCGATTCGGTGTATGTCAGAACCGGCCCCGCGACGAGCAACAGTATTCCGAACACGAGGGTCACAGGACGAAGGTTAACGAGCCATCGACGGGCACCAATTGCGGCCAACAGTCCGACTATCCCAGCCAATCCCAGAAACACAAGCCCGATCATATATCCCTATAATGCGCAAACCCGTTTACTTGTGCCAGCGGCCCGTCCAGCTGACCTTGCTATCAATACCTGACATCAGCCGGCAATCCGCCCCTTGACAACAGCTTTCAAACATCCTTTTCTTTCCCTATGGCAACTCGATCCGGCTGTCCCCGTAAAGAGAAGAAGTGAGAGAAGTTAGCACAGGCTATCGATGAGACTTTCAGGTATCCTCAGATTTCGTTGGTCGTTCTTTGTGATAGCTGTAACGCTCCTGGCGGCGGCATGTGTAGCTACCGCGTCAGTCTTCAAGAAGGGGGACCATGTCGATATCGGGAAACTGGACATAATCGATGACGACGTCTATGCCTACGGCCAGCGGGTAACGGCCGATGGCATCATCAGCGGCGACCTGAGCGCCTTCGCCTACCAAGTAACCCTGACCGGAGAGGTGGGGCAGTCCGCTAACCTGTTCGGCCGTACTGTCCAGATGAACGGCAAGGTGAACGGCACGTTTCGAGGTGGCGCTGAAATGCTCACTTTGGCTGGTTACGTCAATCGTTCGGCCGTGTTGTTCGCCCGCGACGTTACTACGGATAAGGGCTCGGTTGTACAACGCGACCTCACCGTGTTCGGCGACCGCATCGAGTTGGCGGGCACGGTCACGGGGAATGTCTACGCATCCGGAGAGATCGTTCAGATCACCGGAGTTCTCACGGGCGATGTAAAGCTCAGAGCCAGCAAGATCATCATTTCGCCGCCGGCCACTATCGGAGGGAACCTAACATATATTTCCGAGAAGCCTGCGCAGATCGACACCACTGGCGGCGTCGTGATTGCCGGTCAGACCACCTGGAACCTGCCGGAGAAGGACGACGAAGAAAAGGACAGAGGAAGCGGGTTGAAAACTCTCGTGATGAAGATCTCCAGCCTGTTTGCGGCTTTCCTGTTTGGAATCATCGTGGTTGCCATGTTCCGTCCGTATGCAGAAGAATCGGTGCAACAGCTCCGGACGCGCTTTACAGCGTCGATTGCATCGGGGCTGCTTGGGGTCGCCCTGCTGGTGGTGAGCCTGGTTGTTCTGGTATTTGCCATTCTGTCGGCCATGGCCGGGCTGATACTGGTTTCTGGAGATCTGGCGCCAATCGGCGCGCTGGTGATGATATTCTCGATCTTGATGTTGCCCATCACCAGTTTTGCAGGTATCTCCGGCGCTATTATGTTCTATTCTGGGAAGATCGTAATTGCGTTGGTGATAGGATATTTGATCCTGGCCCGGGCCAAGCCCGGCACGAGCATGCTCAGCAAGTCCGCCATGTTCCTCGGACTGGCAATATTGACCGCACTATTCTTTGTCCCAATTTTGGGAACGGTGGTCTATTTGGCGGCGAGTGTGATCGGCTTCGGCGCCATCCTGCTCGGCATCAAGAGCTGCCGTCAACACCATGGGATGCCAAGGTCCGACCAGTCCCAAGCCTCCACTTAGAACCCCCCAGCCTCACCGTTTCTTCTCGGATCCGAAACGGCTGTCATAACGCCCAAAGAATCGATCGCCACCATCTGAATGTCGCACCACGCCGGGATCTTCTCGACAGTGTGGCCCTTCTGCTCGAGCGCTTCTTTGATGCCCGGTGCGAAACTGGCTTCTTCGAGATACAGCCTGTCCGGCAGCCACTGGTGATGGAAACGGGGCATGGCTGCCGCTTCATCGAGCGGACGACCGAACCGGACACAGACCAGAATGGCCTCGGCAACCGTAGTGATAATCTTCGAGCCGCCCGGTGTACCGAGTATCAAATATGGCTTGCTGTCTTTGAGTACGACCGTGGGAGACATCGACGACAGCATGTGTTTGTTGGGCGCGACCTTATTCGCTTCTCCCCCTACCAGACCGTACACATTGGGAACACCCGGTTTGATGGAGAAGTCATCCATTTCGTTGTTCAGAAGGAACCCCGCCCCGGCCACCACTAACTTCGAGCCATAACTTGTGTTGAGCGTGTAGGTGATCGCCACCATGTTGCCGGTGCTGTCGGCGATCGAGAAATGCGTCGTCTGCGTTGATTCGCGATCGGCTGGTTCGCCCGGCAGGACCTGTCTGGACGGAGTGGCTCTAATCGTATCGATTAGCGTTCGTCTCGCACTCAAATAACCACTGTCGAGCAGTCCGGTCGGGACATAATAGAAGTCCGGATCCCCAAGGTGGGTGGCGCGGTCGGCGTACGCCAGCCGAGCAGCTTCACAGAACAGATGAATGTATTCGGGTGAACTCGACGTGAAGAGCGAAAGGTCATACGGTTCGAGCAGCTTGAGGATCTGGCCGACAATAATCCCGCCGGAACTGGGAGGCGCCATAGAGTAGATATCGAGACCATCGAACCGGAAACGAACCGGTTCACGCCACTTCGGATGATACGCTTTCAAATCCTCATGAGTGATCAACCCACCGTGATTCTGCATGCAGGCCACGATCTTATCGGCCACCGAGCCAGAATAGAACACGGTCGGTCCGGAGGCGGCAATCAGGCGAAGCGTGCCCGCCAGATCCTTTTGGACAAACCTGTCGCCGGTTGCATGCGGTCTATCATTCGGAAAGAAGATCGATTTCGTTTCGGGGAAACTCCCGAGACCGGACTCCTCTTCGGCAAGTGATTCCGCCAGAGCATCATCCACAATGAATCCGGTGTCAGCCAGCGCGATGGCCGGCGCGAGCAGATTCTTCCAGGGTAAAGTCGCATACTTGTGCCAGAGTTCATACAACCCGGCCACCGTGCCCGGCACACCGGCCGCTTTGGCCCCCAGTGTCGAGAGATTCTCGATTACGTCTCCGGCACTGTTCAGATACATCTGTTCGGTAGCGTTCCCCGGGGCGACCTCACGAAAATCAAGCGACTCAATCCGGCCCGTTTTGCCATCGCGCAGGACCGCGAACCCGCCGCCACCGATATTCCCAGCCTGCGGATAGCATACCGCCAGGGCAATCCCTACCGCCACGGCAACGTCGAAGGCATTCCCACCGTCTTTGAATGTCCGGACTCCAATATCAGTAGCAATAGGCGAAGCCGTCGCGAGCGCGCCCTGGCGATACTGCGTGGTGTCAGCCCGGACAAACTGCGCAAAGCAGAGCAGACAGGCAAGTGCGGCAATCGGGAACGCTATCGAATAGCGGATTCCGGGAGTTTTTAGACTCGGCCTACGACGGCCTTTTCGACCATGGCCGGACCGTCCCCACAACATGTTCCGCCGCATCCGTCTCAATTGCATGAATCACTCCGTCGCATATTTCCTCATCGGTTAACCAGCGTGACCTCACGCCATCGGTCTTGAAACCGAGGACTATGGAATGATATGTCAGTCTGGTCCTTCCGGCAAACAGAAGCGCTGACTGATCGGCATGTTTCGAGGGGTCGGCAGCACAGCTCCCCATAATGTGAAAGAGGTTACACTCCGACCCCTGCGCTCCCAGTGTTTCGGCAACGACGACCAGTGCCCTCGGCGAATCCGAGTGAATCCAGATCACGGCCAACCGAAACGGTCCGCGGGCCGCTACCGCATCTGCTAACGCGAGTCGGAGCGCCGATTCGTTCGAGTAGTCCACGATAATCGGATCAATCTGTCCAGTGGCCGCGCGTGACTCAGCTAAGAGTTGCGTCATTGACTCACTGGTCCTGGCCACAACTGATACCCAGCACCCCTGTCTTGCGAAGTGCAGCACTACCTTGCGGAGCATTCCGGTTCCCCCGACGACTAGCACGTGCGACATGACAGTGATTACTCCGACGCGGGGCGTTCCAGCACGCGAAGTGGGTCCTCGGCATACTCGGGCTCGGACTTCTTAAAGGCAAACGAGACAACGAGGGCGCTTCCGACAGCGTATATGGACAGGGCTGCAACGATAGCGTGATTGACCGCAAACCGTTCCTGCAGGATCTCCGCAATGACCAGGGTAAAGACCAGGGTTGGAAGCATGGGAACCCCGATGCGAATGCTGTCTTTGAATCCCTCGCGAAGCGCCAGGCGACGATGAAGCAGGACCGAGCCGAGCCGGAACGGAATCGCCACGGCCAGAAACAACACCGCCATCAGCACTGTGTCGAGCGTAAAACCCTGCACTGCCACTTTCGAGCCGGCGTAGAAGAAATAGAATGGTACGAAGAACGACGCGAACACTTCGAGTGAATCGAGAACCTTGCGCGAAGCCACAGCAGGAAGTTGTTCGCGGAACTGACGCGCTGCCAGACCGACCAGAAAAGCCCCTACCAAATAATAAACACCCAGCTTGCGGGTTATGAAAGCGCAGACCGTGGCGAACATGATCAGGAAGGCGAACTCCGACTTGGGGGCATATGGAATGATCAGGCGGGCAAAGATGCGAAACACAACCGGCACGATAAACACCAGTACCAGCATGATACCCACCGATGCGAGAAACAAGGAGAGGGTCAGCGTTTGCAGCACTACGAACATGGCGCACAGCGCCAGTAATTCACTGGCTATTGCCTTCGTCTTGACCCACTGCCGTTCCTCGGCCGAAAGTCCGAACGAATCGAGCGAATCAAGGATGAAACCGGTGGAGGGTGTGGCGAGTGCCAGCGCGACCAGCAGCGCTTCGCGTCGCGGGACCCCCAGCCAGATTGCGAGCGCGGCCGCTCCTAGCGCCAGCGTTACAGACAGGATGACCAGATGCTGTGTCAGGATACGGGCATTGGCCTGCAGATCGGCGATGTTGATTTCCAGCCCCGCGAAAAGGAAAAGTGACACTATCCCCAGCGTCGAGAGCAAATGAATAGTCTGATCGTGTTCGAACCAGCCGAGTGCGGCGGATACCACGCCGAGCGCAAAACTGCTGACGGCCGAGGGGAGTCGAAAGCGCTGAAGATACCGGGGAATGACGAAGATCACGAAGACGAGGGCTATGTAGCCCACGTCGGGAGTGATCCATTGGGAAATCAGTTCGCGCATTCCAACCTAAACGAATATCATCCTAGCCTCGCGCTCCTGGCGAAGAGTCAGTAACAATGTAAGATATTCGCGTAGATGCCGCGACAACAGAAAGTTCTCTCTGACAAACCCTCGCCCCGCCTGTCCCATCCGGAGGGCGTCCGCCCTATGGTCGAGCAGGTATCGAACGCGGTGCGCCGCTCCCTCGGGCGTCGACACTAGAAAACCGGTGTGATGGTTCACCACCTGCAGGCGGATTCCACCGGTGTCGCCGCCGATCACCGGCTTCCCTTTCCAGAGGGCTTCGGTGACTGTCAGCCCGAACCCTTCACGGGTCGACTTCTGCAGCACAATGTCGGCGAGCCGTTGCAGCGCGTTGATGGTGCGACTGGCATTAGACGGCAGCAGAAGCACATGAATATCCGGGTCACCGTCGGCGGCAGCGAGCACCTCGTCCAGTATCGCCTTTCCTTCGGGATCGTCGTTGGCTCCGCCTCCTGCCAGCACCAGTTGCACTGGTCGCACTTTCTTAACGAGACGATACGTCTGAATCACCCCAAGGGGGTCCTTGAACCGGTCGTATCGCGATATCTGCACCAAAAGTGGCCGGTCCGGGTCGAGCTTGAACTCCGCACGGACACGATCCGTCTCGCTTTCGGTCAAATCCATGTTTTTGTCGCTGAGGGGATCAATACTCGGCGCTACGATAACTTGCTGATGAGGCAAAGGCTGGGCAAACTCGGCCATCGAAAAAATACTGGCGTCGTATCCGTGCACGAATGTCCGCAACCGCTTCCAGGTCTGACGATACGGTCTGCTGATATCGATATGTGCGCGCCAGACCCACTTTCCCGTCCGGGCCGGGCATAACTGCAAAAGGGGCGCCGGCTGCGGGTCATGTATGATGACAAAATCGGCTCCTTCCAGAAGCGGTCGCAAACGTTCCGCGTTTTGCGCGTTGGTTTCCACGTACATGTCCCAATCAGCACGCTCCAATGGTGCCACCTGTCCCTGGAGACCGTTGTGGATCGACTTTGTGATCTCAAAGAACTTTCCGTTGCCGTCGATCACTTCCCAGCTTGCATCCAGACCCAGTTCGATCATCAGCGAGACCATCCAGTCAAGTATTTCCGCGACGCCACCTCCTTCACGCGTCGAGTTTACGTTCACCACGCGAGCGCCGGCGAGGCGTTCACCGAGCTGGCGAAGCTGGCGGATCGTCGACGGTCCCACCACCGATTCATAGGCGTCAAGAGAACGCTTCATGGCACTATGCCGATCGCATCCAGTGTCTGGCTGAGGACTTCACGCAGTCCGGCCAAAGTGTGAAAGTAAAAATCGATGGAGCCGATGGCGCCGGTGTAGGCTGACCAGTCGCCCGGGTAATCTTTCAACCAGGCCGTGAAATCATCTTCATGTAACGGCGGTCGCCTAAGCCCTTCGAGAAAATGATAGTGAATACTGCCGATCGTCATGTCACGGATAGATTGGGCAAGTTGTGACGGATGCGCAATCCGCTGGCCCGTGTCAAACGCCACCGTGGTCGCCTGCATAAAGAACATTTCATTGCCGGGCCGGGCCGTGGGTACCCACGGTGACAACTCGGCCAGTCGCTCGTCGAGAATCTCGTGCACGACCGCCCGAAGCTCTTCCATATTCTCGAACTCATAGGGGTCCAGAATCCCCAATCGCTCCGCAAGCACGCGATCCCCAATACTCTGTTTTGCCCATACCGCAAAGTCGTTGCGATATTCGGGATTGTCAAACGATGCGCGCAAAGAGGACTCGCAGAAGTGATGATACAGCGTCTCCTGTCCGCAGGCGGCGATACGATCCCGGAATTCACGCAGATTGAAAGCCGGCGGCAAGCCGCTCATCCGCGTCAGCAGGGCGCAGTCCATGATGGTGAACGGAGTCATCAATTATCGCTCATCCGTCTCGCGCCGATCATTCCCGCTCGCCCAGACATTTCCGGAGCGCCCGCGCCAAGCCGGGCGGATCCTCAACACGGATCGCTCCCGGCACCGAAACACGATTTCCCACGATATACGCCGTTCCTTTTCGCTGCAGCACCCACCGCATGGCACAGGCATCGTTTTGGTCGTCCCCAGCATACACGAGGGAACGTCCCCCGTTCTCTCCCTTGAATAGCTGGGCCAGCGTCTGGATCGCCATTTCTTTGCTCATATCCGGCAGGAACTGCAGCTCGGCTACTTCCGGTCCATAGTGCACCGATATGCCATGTTTAGAGACCAGGTCCTCAATGGACCTCGCCAGTCCCACGCGGTCGTCAGCCGTGACACTGCGGAAATGGATCGAGGCTGACCAGCTCTTGTCTTCTAATTCCACTCCGGGAATGTTCTCAACAGAGCGCAGATCCGGCACGATCAACTGGCGTTGGCGGTGGAGCCTCTCTTCGACCCGCTGGTTCGGTCTCAGACGATGACCGCCGGGGATCCGCCACTCCAGTCCGCTCGAACCGGCCAGCAGGAGTTCCGGGATCTGAACGCGTGCCGCCAGATCGTCGAGCGTCCGACTTGAAATGATCGCCACTGCCTGGCGAGGGTCGGCCGCGAGTGCCATCAGAAGCCGGCGACATTCCGGGTCCAGACGGGCTGCCGAACGGTCCGGCACCAAAGGGGACAGCGTGCCATCGAAATCAAATCCCCAGATGGCTGATGTGGTACCTTTCATACGCCTGCCGCCACTTGGAGCCGCGTCTTTCGAAGCTCCTCGAAAATTCGTATCCCCCACTGATAAATATCGTTGGCGGCCAGTTCCTCTCGGAGTCGAGCCATACGCTGCCGCTGCTCTGCAATCGGCATGGTCAGCGCCTGATACATCGTCTCGGCGAGTGAGTCGATATCGAACGGATTCACCTGCAACGCTTCCGCCAGTTCGCGGGCGGCACCCGTGTAACTCGAAAGCACCAGCACACCAGTCTCGTCTGTGCGCGCGGACACGAACTCCTTCGCCACCAGATTCATGCCGTCGTGGAGCGATGTGACCACCAGGACATCAGCCATGCGATACGCGGCCAGAACGGTGGCATAGTCGTGATGCGCCCGAAGAAATCGAACCGGCTGACCATGTTCAGTCTGGTGTCGCTGGTTGATCTCATCCACCAGAATATCGATGCGTCCGTTCAATTCATGGTATGCCCCCACGTTTTCGCGGCTCGGCGCACAAAAATTGAGAAACGTGACCCGGCCGCGAAGTTCGGGATGGCATTTGAGCAGCAGATCGAAAGCCCGCAGCCGCTCGGGAATTCCCTTGGTGTAGTCGATTCGATCGACACCGACGATGAACTGCTGCTCCAGTGAAGGCTGCGCAAACTCCCGTCGCAGTTCCGCCACCCGCGTGCGTACCTCCGGCTGCTCGACATCGCGCGTTATCTGCTCACTGTCGACGCTGATGGGAAACGGCCGCACGCTGGTAGGGCGACCGCCTCTGAACACCCGAAAATGCTCATAATCCACACGCGCTTCTAAGGCCCGGTCGATCGTGTCGAGAAAATTATTGCAGTGATACTGCAGATGAAATCCGAGCAGGTCGTTTCCCAGTAGCCCGTCCAGCAATTCTTCTCCCCAGGGCAACACACGAAACGCTTCGCGATTCGGCCACGGAATATGCCAGAACTGCATGACGGTAAGATCAGGCCGGGCATTCTTGAGCATGCGCGGAAGCAACGCCAGATGATAATCCTGTATGAAGACGATCGCCTGGTCGCTGTCCACCTCCTCAAGCACCGCTTCACAGAATTTGCGATTGACTTCCCGATAAACTTCCCATTCAGCTCGACTGAACAACGGTCGCGTGTAAACGATATGGCAAAGCGGCCAAAGCGCATTGTTGGACACGCCATAATAGTAGCCAGCCTCTTCGGCGCGCGTGAGCCAGACTCGCCGGAGCGTGTATCCAGCACCATCGCGCATGATCCCCACACGATCGCGTGCATCTACGACATCACGATCGGCCGAACCTGAACCGTGTGCCACCCAGATTCCATGAACGGCACGTACGAGCGGCTCGATAGCATTCACCAGGCCGCTCGCCGGCCGGACTGCTCTGATGGACTGCGACGATTGCTCGTGGAGCACCGGCTCACGATTGGATACCACCACTACACGGCTATCGCCTGCGACGGAGGCTACCGTTTTCATGAGGTCGTCGGCGTTCATCCCGTTGCCTCCTTCCTAATACCAGATCGCCCAGAGCGATCAATAGGGTTCGAATGCGCCCCTATAATCTCTTACGCGGGCGGTACGGAAAATCTCCGTGGAAAAATGCAGCGGTTCAAGATAGTTGGATGCAGGTGGCACCCCTCGTAAACGGGAACCCGCGACCGCAAAGGCGTTCGAGCTGTCGAATCAGATAAGAGATTTTACCGCCTGCCGATCAGCGCTTCTCCACCAGGTAGATCATACCGTCGGGGAATGATACCGACAACGGGATTCCCTCTTTGAGTTCCTTGGCGCTCGTTTTGATGACTTCCGCCTGCTCGCCCATGAGGATATTCGTCATCTTGACGTTCGCAGCCGAGAAACCATGTTCTTTGAGATCAACCTTGACGATGATCTCCTTGCGAGCCGCCTCGTATCCGACCGACAACTCTCCCGCAGGAGGAACGACCACAAACAAGAGCCCTTTTTTCTCGCCGTGCTGAAACGAGAGATCGGCCGACGGGTCACTGCAATAGACGAGCGGCTGGATGTTCTCACCGGCCAGGATCGAATCGATAAACGACAGTTTCTGATGGTTGCCGCCAGAGGCAATATCGTAGCTGAACAGATAGAATGTCCCTTTGAAGCGGCTGGAACTGACCCCTACAACTTTCGCGCCCTCCGTCACCAACTTTCTGGATTTGCCGTCATCGGACGGCCGGATAGCGCCATAGATATAACTCGGGAACGAACCGTGTTTGTGAGTGATCGACCCGATATGAAAATCCTCGGTCGTCTTGATACGGAAATGATTGGCCAGCACTTGGCATTCCTTCAGATGCTCATCGAACCGAGGCATCAGGCCGCACAGCACCAGCGTCACACCTGCCTTGGCCAGTTCGACCAACGCCTCCTGGTCTTTCTCCGGCATGATCTCGGTCGACGGAATGAACAGCATCTTGTACTGATTCATGGTGCTGAAATCGCGATTCTCGCGAATGCCGTAGTTGAGTTTGAGGCGCATGAGGTCGCGGCAGAATCCGGAGGCGGAGTCCGACATCAGATGTCTGACATAGGTGAATTCCTTGGGGCTCGTGGTACGCGCCAGCCAGTAGTACATCCGGTTCACCATCACTGCCACGTCCTGCCTGGTCTCCATGTCATCGAACCCGAGTGTCGAAACGGCCAGATTGAAATTCTTGGCCACTTCGTATCCCTCGGACACCGTGCCGTCTTTGTGCAGCGGCGCGCCGTACCAGAAATCGCGGTCGACGAACATGTAATGATTCATCCCTTTGAGGCCGGCCGACAGCCCTGCGGTCAGATAGAAACGGCGCGTGTTGTCGGTAACAGGGGCCATCTGGGCTTCCCGCGCCGGGTCGGCAGCGGCGGCGCCCGACGTAAATGAGGTGGCGTAGGCGAAGTTGTATTCTGCACGAAGGAAACGCGCCTTGTTGGACAGGTCGAAATAGCTTCCCTCGGGAAAGATATTCGCACCCAGAAACGGAGCGCGATCTTCGGGCACAAGATTAAACGCCGGGATCAACTCCCCTGATCTGAAATACAACGACCGGAAAAAGAGCGGCTCGACCGTGTACGACTTAAACACATCCTCGAGAGCATCGAGATACTGGGAGAGTACATGATCGCGAAAGCGGAACCAATCGAGGACCTTGGGATAATCGTCGAAATGAAGGTCGGTGAACTTCTTTGGCGGCTCCACGGTCTGAAAACTCTCGTTCTTCTCATGGTACCGGGAATTGAGCTTCTTGATCTCGCCGTACAGGTTCTCGAGGAACGGGCCGTAGTATCGCAACAGCACTTCGGGATTATAGTCGGCGCTGCCGGGGTCGAGCTGGCGACCGAACGAGGTTTCGTAATCAAGTTCCACCATGAATATCGGCCCGCGCGGATGCACGTAGTTCTTGGTGATCTCTATGAAAGCCTTGAAATAGTTCTTGAGGTGAAACTGGAAATTGGGGTGCAGATAGCTGGGAAGATAACCACCATCAATACCATACGCATCAGGCAGCTTGACCTCCTGACCCGAAGCATCGCGGGCGAACAGCTTGATGTCATTGAACAGATATTTCGGCAGCCCGCCGTACGGCACCTGCGAGGCTACCCAGGGGCCGGGGCGCAGGATGACTTTGAAGGCAAACTCGCGCGCCAGTTCCAGAAAGACGATCAGGTCTTTGCGAGGATCACCGTGGCCGGCAAAATCCAGGTACTTGTTGTCTTCCTGATGAATGTTCCACGGCACGGTGGTGCTGATTATGCGGAAGCCTGCTCGTTTGATGCGCTCAAAGCAGATCGACCAGTACCGTTTGTCAATTCGGAAATAGTGGAGTTCAGCCGCATACGGCTGATATGTCTCTTTGCCGATAGAGAATTTGTTGCCAATCACCCCTAACATATTAAGACCTTGTCAATCAACGTGTTACGAAGCCAATATACGACATGCGAACCACAACAATACAATACGTGTATCACATTGTCAATAGGAATCGTGTAATCCAATACTATTCAATAAGTTGCATGGTGGCGTTGGTCACTGGAAACGTACTTTGGCGTACTTTGTGATGTACTTGTCCGCCTTTGGCCTATAGGCAGGACTCGGAATTCTGGTTATGCGAGATGGAGAGCAACAAAAAAGCCCCTCCGATAATTCGGAGGGGCTCTTACTCGTGATCGACATGCTTCTTATTTGAGAAGCATCATTTTCTTGGTCTGTACGAAGTTGTCGGCTTCGATCTTATAGAAGTAGATCCCCGATGCTACCTTGGCGCCGCTATCGGATGTCCCGTCCCAGTCTGCCTGATACTTGCCCGCGGTCATATCCTTGTCGACAAGCACCTTCACCAACTGGCCGAGTACGTTATAGACGGAGAGATTCACTTTCGAATTCCGAGGAATATCGAAGTTGATGAGCGTGACCGGGTTGAAGGGATTGGGGTAGTTCTGGCCGAGGGTGAACTCTGTCGGCAACTGCCCATCAATTTCCTTGACATCCGTCAGCTGTGCAGTATCCACAATCAGAAAACAATACGGGCCATCCCAGGCCGGAAAGGCGTTCACGCCTCCGGAGGCAGCCCATTTCCATGTGCCGCCCGGGCGGAACCAAGCCGAATCCACGCAAATATGCAGACCATGCTCAGCGTTGTCGAACGAGCCGATTCTTAGGCCATAGGGCACGCCGTCAAATCCCGCCGGAAGACCGCTGCTCGATATCTTGGCACCGATGATTCCAATAGTATCGGTATCCTTCGGGGTATCGACAGCTGCCAGCGTGTCAAAGACATTCATCTGAAATTGAATGTCCCAATTTGAGCGTGGGACGGCTCCCGTCAACGTGTCACCAGCCACCGGGCCGGACCACGTGGCACCATCCGGCGAATAGATCTCAAACCCGTTGGAAATCGCTTCGTTCAGTCCCTCGCCATTGACATAACGTAATTTGAAAATGAGATTTGGCTCGTAGCTGACGGTTCCCACCGTGTCAAGAGTTGCATCGCCATACTTACCCTGGATATCGTCAACCGAAATTGACGACTGCGCAAACGCAGGTGCCGCCGCCAGCACCAGCAGCACCGCACCAGCTATACCCAATAATCTCCTCATGCTCGCTCCTATGTTATTCGTTCGTATTCGTCGTAAGGTGCGTCTGCCTCCAGGCAATCCGCCGCAGGCATGTGACGCTGTGCCAAGGCCGCATCCATGCTTTTACCATTAAACGTCATAAATCACAAAACAGTTCAACACGTTATCAATACGTTTGCGTGTCACCTCCTGACATGGCAGGTCGTTGCAGTCCTTGCAGTTGCTTCTCGGTCATAACTCACCTGTTGTCCAACATAGGGCGGGCCCGAGGGGGAGTCAATAAAAAAAGTGGCGGTCTTTGAGGAGACAAAGGGCGGGGCAGGCGCCGTGTCCTGCCCCGCAGAAAGCTAAAAAACTACGGCAAAATCACGCCGGGGGCGGCGGACCGCCGAAGAACAGGTAATCGACCAGATACGAAAGGTCGCTGATATCGATACCACCAAGCCCATCAACGTTTCCGGCGTACGGGTCAGGCGCTGGACCGCCGAAAAACAGGAAATCGATCATCGCCTGGAGGTCCGAAATATCCACGGCGCCATCGTTGGTCAGATCACCCCGCAGAGTCTGCCGGACTTTGATTTTCGGGATCTTCCAGACTGGCCAGTAGCTCCCCCAAATCGAAGCCATGTACGGTGTCCGAGTTCCGATGGTGATGGTGTCAAATGTGACCACCGTGCCCTTGGGGGCGTTGGACGGCACATTGATAAAGAGCTTCAACACCACTCCCGTGTCGGCGGGAAGATAGTTGGAATTGGTGCCGGAATACGACTTCAGGAAGATGGCGTATTGTTTCAGGGATGGCACAAACGACGAATACTGGGCCTGCGCGAAATACGAAGCACGAGTTCCGACAACCGAGAAAGAGTCGAGCGTGATGTTGGCCGTATTCTGCATGCTGAAGGCATACTGCAGTTCCTTGATTGGCGACGTATTGTGGAGGTAAATGGGGATTGTCACCTTGGACGGCCGTTCTACAATCATTGAGTCGGTGCCAGCCGTGTCGGCCCGCGCCCAGATGTAGCTCAGCAATTGCTCTTCACCATCGCCGACCGCATCGGTGATTCTCAGCCCAACATCGTAGACGCCATTCGGTCCGGCCGTCGTATAGGTATGCAACGGGTTTTGCGCCATCGAGGTGCCCCCGTCGCCGAATGTCCAATCCCACGAGCTCGGCGTGTTGGGCGAAAGGTCGGAGAAATTCACCGTCAGCGGCACATTTCCGGACAATACGTCGCCGCTGAATTTGGCGTTGCCCACGCTCGACAGGGCGGTATTCGCATTCACGCGCCCCCAGCCAAGCTGGCCGGCATAGGTGGGATTGATGGCGTCGATCGGATCGGCAGTCATCATGATCAATGAATCGACCTGGTTCCTTGTCAACGATGGGTTCGCCGAGCGAATAAGCGCGTTAAGACCGGTTACAACCGGCGCGGACATGGAAGTACCGTCCAGAATTGCCGTGGTGGGTGTGTAGAAATTCGAGTACGTGGAGAGGATACTCACGCCCGGCGCACAGACATCGATCCAACTCCCGTAGTTCGAGAAGTCAGCCAGAAAATCACCTGAATTGGTAGCTGCCACCGACATGACACCTGTGCGAACGTCCTCCCAGCCGGCCACGCTCGATGTATCGTTCCCAGCCGAGTGAATGAACGAACAGCCGCTGGTGATGGCGTTGTCAATCGCAGCCGCTTCGGTCGAATTAAACGACCCGCCACCAAAACTGGCGTTGATCGCTTTCGCGCCATTGGCAACGGCATAGTTTATGGCGTTGGCGACGTCATTGCTGTTCAGCGTGCCGCGACCGTCGGCGCGTGTCCCACCGGCTCGGACGCACATGATACGCACGCCCCGAAATGAGCGATGTCCACCGAACCAGCCTCCGGCCATACCGGTGACATTAAGTGTATTGTTAGTCATCGCGGCAGCAATACCGGCAACATGCGTGCCGTGCCCATTGTGGTCATTGGGATCCCAGTCCGGCGTGCCGCCATCCTCACCCGGATAGGTGCCGCCGGAAATACTGGTGACGAAATCCCAACCGATCAGATCATCAATGAAACCGTTGCCGTCATCATCGATATTGTTCCGGTCGTCCAGACTATCGGCGACCACGCCATCGTGGTCAAGATCTTCGCCCGGGTTCACCCAGATGTTCCCGGTGAGATCGGTATGCTTGAAGTTCACCCCGGTGTCTATAATGGCGATCTTGATGGTGTCGGCGCCAGTCTCAATGTCCCACGCTGTGTACACGTTGGGGTCAGGTCCGGGTGGCTCCATGTGCCACTGGCTCGGCCACTGGGGGTCGTTGGGCGATGCATCGACCGTCATAGTCCAGACCGGTTCGGCGACCCGCACGTGGGGGTTCTGCATGAGATCGGTGATGACCGCGCGAACATCGCGACTTTCCGGGAAAGAAAGCTCGTAGAAACGGGTCAGGTCTTTCAGCCCGGAGTTGATCTCCGGCTTGCGTGCATTGGTGAACACCGGCCGGGCATTGTCTACCTGGTTGTCATCGAGGATCTTGTCGAGCGAAGCGACCCCAAACCTCACCTTCCCGAAGCTGAGGGCCATCCTAGCAACATCCACACCGTCCTCCATCTGAACGGTGACTTTCCCCTTGACCATTTCCGTTTTGAACGGCGCCTGCCCCGGGTAGACCCGGGCCGACGCGTCTGACCCCATTAGGGCCAGTCCGAGTACGGCAGGGGCGAGGGCGCGCAGAGCCAACCATCGTGTCATAGTGGCTTTCTCCATATATCTGAGAGCATCCATTTCTTCGTTCTCTTGACTATAACGACACAAAGGGGCCGATTTTTAACGGCCGGAACGCAGGCACCACAAGGGGTTGATTGTCCGGCAGGAAGTGAGGATCTGCCGCAGACGACATCCTGCCCGCCGGTGGCAGACTTCCATCGACCTGCGAGAGTACGGCTCTAATATACGGCAACTGACCGCCCGTTCCAAGCAAAAAAAGAACGGCCACCCCGGTTTCCGGGGTGGCCGCGTCAGTCAATTCGACAGCGTGCAGAACTGGCTTAGCAGTTCGGGAGCGACGCGCCGAAGAACAGGAAGTCGATCAACAACTGCAGGTCCGAGATGTCCACAGACAACGATTTGTCGACATCGTTCTCCTCAGCGCAATCCGAGATGGCGCCGCCAAAGAACAGATAGTCCACCATCGCCGACAGGTCGGAAATGTCGACCAGATCGCCAGGATCACCGTCAACGTTACCCGTCGTGCCGTTGCAGCAGCTCTCGATCAACACTGGACAGGCCCGTACGTTCCAGCGATACCATTCTCTCGCTTTCTGGACCGACTGTATAAGATCCGTCGTGGTGCCGTTTCTTACAGTGATGAGCACCGAGTACACCACCACCGTGTCGCCGGCAGCCAGCGAGAAGTTGTTCTTGAACGTCATGGCCAGGTGCTGGTCATCCTTCGTCGGCTCAGCCGAGTAGCCCGGATTCTGCATGTTGGCCCAGAGTTCCGACGCCACAAAGCCGTTGTTGCCGAACACGAAGTCACTGTTCAGCGCCGTATAAGCACCGTACAGATCTCTCTTATTCGAGCACGGCTCGCTGGCAAACTGCGCATCGGTATACATGCCGAGTAGGGCGATACCGGCGAACCGGCGATCGTTATCCTGGCACTCATGCCCCGGCTTATCCTGATTGTACTCACCACCCTGCTGATACATCAGCCGCAGTGAATCAATAAAGCCGGCGGTGTTGTCCGCGCCGGAGTCGGACGGCACATCCCAGTCAAACGCTTCACCCATCGTGATGTTGCTGACGGTGGCGTTCTTGTACGGGAACAGCGTCCATTTCTGGATCATGAAGTTACAGCTATCGCCATCCAGCGGCGCCCAGACTGTCTCTTCCAACGCCAGCGAAGAGTCGACCGTCACCATCTGGTCGGTCTGGTACTTCTGGTACTTGGATGTGATGGTCTTGCCGCGGCTGAAGATCGGGGCAACCTTGTCGGCCACCGGCTTGAAACCGGTCGTGTCGATGTAGTTGTCGCCGAAAATGGCCCAGCTGGCGCGATACGTGGACGGAGTCGGCTTGGTGATGATGATCGGCGAGCCGTCATACATGTACACCTTGGAATTGCCGAGCACCGAGTCGAGCTGGTCGCAGTCGCCGAAGTCGAAGTAATCCAGGTTGACCTTCTCCTTGCCTTCGGCGCCCATATTGCCACCATTGGTGAACACTAGACGCGTACAGGCCGTGGAGACGGTGTCACGATAGAGCGGGACCACCGTATCGGCCACCAGGGCGTCGATCGGGACAACGATTGAATCCAACGGATCCGGTGAATTCGACTTCAAAAAGACATAGCCGGTCAGGTGCACGTTGGTGCCGGGCGTATTGATGGCGCCCCCCACGTTCAACGTGATGTCCATGGTCGCGGTATTGCCCACGCCGGCCGGAATGTTGATACCACCCGTGGTCGAGATACCCAGCCAGGTGCCTGGACCAAGCGTCTGCACCTTGCCGATACCACCAGCCGGTATGTTGCAGGTCACGTTACCGGAATTCTCCATGGTAACTGTGATCGTCTTCGCCTGGCCATGTTTGGCATAGTTCGGGAAAACGATCTGAGCCGGCGAGACGTTCAGAATCGGGTTCGGGACGGCAGGGACACACTTGAAGCGAACCCACTTCATGGTATTCGGCGTCAGAACGCCCTGGTCGATGGTCGGAATGCCCGAGCCGGCGATCTTGTCGTTCAGAAACAGGATGTGTGTGTAGTAGTTGGTCGTGAACGACGGATCCAGGTCTACGGTCGCTTCGACCGGCCAGGTCAGCCCGCCGAATGCCGCTTCATCCATACCGTACGGAGCGATCGACGGATAGTTGTCGTCATCGCACACGCCGTTGAATCCGGCCGAGTCGCAACCAGGCGTACGGCTGTTAGTGATGTCACGGGCGCGATCCCATAACGTGCCGGTGACTGAGTCAGAAACGGACACATAGATATCGCCGTTGGCCGCCCAGAACGCATCGGCACCGGCCAGGTTGGCGCAGTCGTTCAGCACGCCAGCCGGACGGTCGTTGTACTGCTCGAACGTCACATAGAACCGGTTGCTGCACTGGCCGATCTGGACACGGCCGACGTTCATGACGTTAATGCCACCGGCGCAAGTGCCCGGGGCCCACTCGGCGTTGTGCACGGTGCTGATGGTGCCGGTACCACCGCTCGTCTGCGCCCACGCCAGCACACGGCACTCACGGCCGACCGTGGCGCCAGTCGCATAAGCGTCCGCCGGGAACACCCAGGCGTTCCACACCAGGCGGACTTTGTCGTTCTGATCGATAAGGCCGGCGCATTCGAGCCATGGACGATGACCAGCCGTGTTCGGCGGGTTGTTCGTCACGTTGTACCGGGGGCTCCAGGTCAGACCGGCGTCCGTCGACTCCATCATGTAGATGTCGTTGTCGTCGGAGTTATTCTTGATCTTTCCTTCCGGTGACTTGTTGACCCAGGCGAGTGCCACCTTCTTGGAGGTCCGGGACGTCATCACGGTCTGCGAAATGAAGTCTCCGGTATCAACCGCCATCCCGGTCCAGGTGCCGGCATCCTTTTTCCCCTGCTTGCGTGCCAGTTGATACGCGTTGGCGCCGTCACCGCAGCTAAAGGTAAACGTGACAGTATCGGTCCCGTTCACCAGATAGGCCACCTGGGGCCATATGATCTGGTCGCCAGCCGGCAGGCCGCCGATGTGCGAGACAGCGTCCGGGACAGCCGAACCAGCACCCCAGAAGCAGCTCGCTGCGAAACCGTCGTAATAGGTATGGGTACGAAACGGATCGGCATCGGTGGCACGACGGTGTCCGGACACAATACCGGCGGCATCCGACGGGTCGACCGATATAGCTATGAATCCGCCACGCTCGCCAGGACCCTGAATCAAACAGCCGGTGCCGGCGGTCTGCGGCCAGGTTCCCGATGATGCATCAAACACGTTGTAGCCATAGACACGACCGGTGTTATAGTCGGTAGTTGGCAGGAACGTGTATGCAAAGTGAATATACGGATCTTTTTCCCAGGTGATCGCGCGGGGAAGACTCCCGTTGGTCATCAGGTCCATATAGTTGTTCACCCGCACGTTGGAGCCTGGCGAAGCCGACGGCTGCGCTCCGCCCAGGGAGATGGCCGGAGCGTTCTTGTCCATACTGGAACTGGTCGCGGTCGCAGGCTCCTGGACGATGAACGCGCGCGGCGCCAGCTTGTACCGGTTGAGCAATTCCGGACGGCTCACCGCTTCGGCCGCCGCGGCAATCAGTGTCACCAGCAGCACGGCTACCAGCAACAATGACCAAAGTTTTCTTGTCATGCGTTGCTCCTTTCGAGCACTTAGAATAGTTCCCAGCTTACTTTCTGAAAGACCACTTCACGATCAGATGATCGGAAATGTGAGCAATGGCGCAGTCGCATTTCAGACACACACGACCGCGTATCGGCTACTCTTCGCTGTGAATTCACCTCCTTTCGGCACGTCCTAATGACTTTGCCCTGCACATATGGGAGCTGGTTTCCCTTCGCAGTGAAGTAATGTGGCTGCTTCTGTAGTAATCGCTCAATAAAGCTCAGTATGGTCCGGAAAAGACATAATGTAGATGCGCCCCCACGTCATCCCGGCTTCCGCGTGGTCCGCGCGGAAGTACCAATGTCTCAGCCCCGGTGGGTGAGCGAAGGGTATAGGCGCTGTTCCCAACCGGACCGTTAATAATATATACCTACCCTCTCTCTTTTACAAGAAAAAAAGCACCCTCCTCCCCTCCCCAAAAGGCCAGCTGGCATACCCCTATTCCGCGCCTACGGGTACGCTTCCCAACCATTCCGCACCTCCAACGAGGGCCTTGCTGCCCCTGGGCCAGGACTGTAGTCCCAAGCCCGCTGGCGGTTGGGGGCTCGGCTCAATTGGCCCGGAGGGGCCGGGCGCTTTGATTGGCCGACCTGAGCCGCCCGCCAAACAAAATGGCCGCCCCCGGAGTATCCGGGGACGGCCGAGCTCTCGGCTGACGCCTCACGGCGTCACCGCGTTCTGCCCCTGTCCTAACAGTTCGGCAAAGAAGCCCCAAAGAACAGGAAGTCGATCAAC
>JBFMDV010000013.1 GCA_040753875.1 Candidatus Zixiibacteriota bacterium
CGGACGAGCCCTGCGAGCGGAGCCCGCGACGGTTCTTCGCCAACGCGAAGGACAATACCTGAGCGGCGCTCAGGGCTGCGGCGGGGCACTCTAACCTGATCGGAGACACCCGAGAGGTTTTTCGGCAATGGTCGCCAGATGACCGTTCCCTCCATGGCGGGTTCGGGCTGCAGAGACAACCACTCTTACAAACGAGGAGAACATCAATAATCAGTGGAAGAACGGTAGTGAAAGTGCGGAGAGTGGATGAGCGCGATGGCGGTAGACGGGCAGCCAATCTGATCGAACAACAGGTGTGCAACGGGTCACATGGCCAAAAGCCGAGGCCAAAAAAAAACGCCCCGCGCCGGGGGGGAGGGGGAACGGCACAGGGCGAAGTAGGCGGCACTGATGCGAAGCATGGCTAGCAAGGCAGGCCGCCATTTGTTACAACCGAACCGGTCCACTTTGGTTTCCTAAAAAACCGGTTGCCGGTCGATTTCTTTTTCTTTACTCAAAGAACCAAACTGCCGACCGAACGCCCCAAATCGGCGGCAGTATTCGTAATCAATGTGAGAGTCGAAAATAGTCAAGACCTTTTAGAGAACAGAGTTTGTGTCGCTCGATTCGCCCCCATAACTCATTGATAGACAGGTTCTTTCTTGTTTCGAAGCTTCCTCGAAGCGGGGCGGATCAGCGACTCAAATGGTCAACCGTTTTGAGCGTAAACGGCGTCGATATTTGGTTCTTCTCGAGTAGTGTATTGTAAGTATAATATACGCATGAGATTAGAACGGGATCATCGCCTAAATGGACCACCGGTCTCTGCCGATATAGAGTAGAGTATGCTCTCTGTAACTCAGAAGATATTGCGAATCTCACTTGGCGGTGTTATCAGCACGGCGCTGCTGCTGCTTTGGAGCTGCAATACACCCCCTACCGGTAAAGGGACCGACCAGCAGTACGCGGTCGGCGGTTCGCTGGTTATCAACCTGGACCACGACTCGACGGTCACCGCGGTGCAGTTTCTCCGCGACCTCGCTGTTGCCAAGAACGCTGATATTCGGCTTGGTACCCGCACCCTTGCGTTCAATAATCAGGCGTATCCGCTTGATTCGGTGTATTCGCGGATGGTGGATTCTGTCACTGATTACTCGGTCGGAACGCGGTATCTTCGCGTGGCCGACTCGACAGTCTTCGTCGACAGCGCTATCACCACCTCTCCGGGGACGCTGTCCATACTGACTGTAACACCGGCCAACCGTCTGATTCAGGGGAATGGGCAGGCCTCGCTCACCTGGACAACGTCATCGGGCGCGCAGGGGTATGTACTGGCGGCTGTTCAGAAGAAAGATGCTTACAGCGGTCCTGCGTACAGCGCATACAATACGTCGATGGCTACGGCGGGTACTTTCCCTCCGGATGCATTCTCGCTCAGCGTCGGCGACGCCCCGGACACCGGGTGGTATTATCTGTATGTCTATTCGTATACCGGTTCACCCAATAAATCGCTCGCCGACCTGTCGTTGCCCGCGCCGCTGCCGACTCAACTGGCGAACAACATCAATCACACCGAACTGGCAGGGAGTTTTGGCACGGTAGTAGTGTCCGCTCACGACTCAGTACATGTCGTGTTCCAGCCGTAGTTATCCAGTTTCCCGGACAATTGCAGGAGCCAAGCTGCTCCGTTCGAGATTGCTTCGGCAAAACGCCTCGCAATGACTGGCACGGTGACTTGTGTTGCGAGACAGCACTTATCAGTACAGTCGTCCGCCAATCTCCGCTGCGTCGACCGGGCTGACCAGCACGATCCCGCCACCTGTGCGCGGGACACCGAGCAGCAGGACCTCTGACATAAACCCGCCGATGTTCTTCGGCTCGAAATTCACTACAGCTAAGCACTGTTTGCCGAGCAGTTGCTCGGAAGTGTAGTCTTGTTTGAACCGGGCTGAGGTTTGTTTGATGCCGAGCTCGGGACCGAAATCGATCTTCAGTTTGTACGCCGGCACCCGCGCCCGTTCGAAATCGGTTACCTCGACTATCACGCCGACGCGGATATCGACCTTTTCGAAGTCGGAGAAAGAGATAGTGTACATAGGCGGTCAAAACTCGAACCGGTCGAGACTAATAATCTCACTCAGTTCTTTGCGGGTTCGTGGAGCCTCGTCCTTTGCGCGCGTGCGCTCATCGAGCGACTCGATCGGCCCTTTGTACCCCAACGCGATCACACACAGGACATGGTAGTCATCGGGGATGGCCAATGCCTCTTTCACCTTCTTGGCATCGTAGCCGGCCATCGGATGCGCCAGCAAGTCCATGTCGGTAGCGCCCAGCAACAGCGACATCACCGCCAGACCGGTGTTGAACGAGTAATACTGTACCGGATCATCGTCGCGAACACCGTCGTCGGATGGACGAGAGCAAACAGCGATCAAAATCGGCGCCGCGGCCGCCCATTGATTACCGCGAGCGAGCGCTTTCATGAACCGCTCTTTTTGCGACGGCTCCGACACGAAGATGAATCGCCACGGTTGGCTGTTGCTGCCGGAAGGGGACCACTGGATTATTTCATACAGCCGATCCAGTTTGTCCTGCGGCAGCGGGTCCGGCAGATAGGACCGTTTGCTCTGGCGGCGGAAGAAGATCGAGTCATCCATGAGTCACCTCCATGTTGTGTCCAATGCACCCTAAGAGATTGCTTCGTCGTCACGCTCGACGCGTGACGCCTCGCAATGACGTTCGGGGTGCGGCACCGCTCGGCGCGGGCGCGTTCTATATTCCCGCTTTCGCGGGAATGACACTGCGGGTGTCAGTTCACACCGTCTGTCTGTCGACAGACGGCAGGAACTGACACAACGGTCTCCGCCCCCTCGTCTTCGCTCGGGGCAGCGCCTTCGGGCACCTTCTCCCGAAGGGAGAAGGATTCGTGTCAGGCGGCGCTGTTAGCCGCGTCGTCGTCGCTTTGCGTCTCGCACTGCAACAGATCAAGCGTTAACGGCAACTTTCACTCGGTAATCACTCATCGCGAGCAATGTCTGCTGGCGTGCCCGAACCAGCGATTCCGTCATAACAAAATCCGGGCCGACATATTCAATCATGATCGATGACGTACACGACGCGAAGCAGCCGGCCTTCCGCAGATCGCCGCCGGTTTTCAGATACTCGAATGTAAATCCGGCCATGTAGGTATCGCCGGCGCCGGTGGCATCGATTAGATCGACATCATACGGCGGGATATCAATAAACGTCGTGCCGTCGTAGATAACCGAACCAAGCTCGGCGAGCGTCACGATCACGAGTTTCGGCCCCCAAGACTTGATCCGGCGGGCTGCTTCGTACGGGTTCTCGCGGCAGTCGATACCGGTCAGAATCTTCCCCTCAAGTTCGTTCGGTTTGACGATATCGAACAACCCGAGTATCTGCTCGATCCCCGGTTTCTTCTCGTGGAAGATGCGGCCATCTGGGCCAACACCCCTAATCAGGCCTTGAGGGTCGCAAAAGAACAGACCGCGGAAACGGCGGCTGATCTCGCGGATATTGTCGAATGACACCTCGCCAAGAATCGGGCCTATCAGAACAGCTTGCGAATCCGTGTACATTGAGGGCGTAAGACCGGCAATATTGTCCGCTTTGCCGAGCAGATCGAGCGTGCGGTTGCCGAAGGCGTCGTAGTAGATGAGCGAAAAGCCACCGGTGCCGCTTGACGGTGTAATGACAGGTTCGATATTGAATCGATGGAGGTCGTGAATGAACTGCTGCTTGAAACCATCCCCAACCGCGCCGACCAGTCGCACCTTTTCACCCAGTTTGCTCAGCGCCAGCGCGGCGTTGGTGGAGCAGCCGGAGAGAATCCGCTCCTTGGTGTCAACGCGGGGGGTTTTGATATAATCGTATACGGGATTGCCGATAGCCGTGATCACAGGTAGAAGCTGCTCCTTGTCAATTAGTCAGAGAAACGGTTCTGTTGCTTTGCTCAGACATGCCGTTTGTTGCCGAGCAGTTTGCGGGCGTAGATGAGGCGCTGGACGGCGGTGATAAGCGATGTGAGGCCGACGATAATCAGTGCGAACTCCAGCCATCGGCCGCGGGGCCAACTGCCACCGGGGAGATAGATTTCGATAATCGCGCCAGCCATGATGAGCAGGAATTTTTCCATCCGCCCCATGATCCCGACTGCGCAGTTTTCGATTTTCCCCATCGATTCGGCCGCCGCACGCGTGTAGCTGGCGATCAGCATGGCGAACAGTGCGAACAGACCCCATCCGGGATGGGTGACCTTCGACATGGTGATTCCGGCCAGAATGAAGAACTCGCCATAGCGGTCCGAGACGTGATCGAGTATGCCGCCGAACACTGTCCCCATGTTGCCGGCACGGGCGGTGGAACCATCGAGCATGTCGGTGAACGCGGTCATGAGCATCCAGAACACGCCCCAGCCCATTTGGGCTTTCCAGAAATAGATGCCAGAAATGAAGGCGCACACGAGCGACGCCGCAGTCAGCATGTTGGGGGTGAGTCCCATTTTGAGGCAGATGTGCCCCAGCCCCAGCGACCACCTTTCGTACCACTGGCGTTTGCGCTGGTTGATTGTCAGTGGCGGCTCGTTCTGGACAGTCCTCACGGGGCGGAATATAGGTCCACACAAGGCCGCCGTCAACTGGCGTACGTAGACACTTCCGGTCGTCGCCCTGAGCGTAGTCGAAGGGCGTGCATGGCCAGTGTGCCAATGGTGGCACGGTTCGTGGTTCGACTCCGCTCACCACGACGCTGTGCGCCACCTGTGCAATACTGACCCGCCCCAAGGGGCGGGGTACCCCACCGTAGCCTGCCTGGGAGTAGATGAAGGCTTGCGGTGGGTTTCGTGTTCGAGGTTCGACTCGGCTCGTGTGACCCGACCGATTGCGCACCGTTATGATTTCCGGCAGTTCACACTCGCCCTCGACACTATGTACAGCTATGTAGGGGCTGGATTCGCGATTGTCTCGGGCGAGCAAGAACTGCCGGGACGGGTAAGACCAAGTCATTGCGAGGCGCTTCGCCGACGCAATCTCAACTGCTGCCGTGGAAGGAATCCGAGATTGCTTCGCCGCCGCGAAGCGCGTCGTCTCGCAATGACTGACTTACGAGTGCGAGGGCATAGCGGTTGGTGTCCCCTGGTGGAACAGCATCCGCCATGAGCCGTCGGCGAGCTTCCAGATGGAACTGCGTAGCGAGTGCTTCGGCTGACCGTCTTTTACAGAGATCACGACAGCATGGTAGGTCGCCAGCACGATATCGGGTGCCAGTTGGCAAACGGCGAAATCCGTTATCGAAATATCAACCGGCGGCTCCTGTGCGAGTTCCTCGATAATCCGCCGCTTGTCGCATATCGTTCCCGATGCCCCGAACTCGATGAAATCGTCGGCGAGAAGTTTGTTCAGTTCTTCAGATGAACGTCTGATGTCGGGTTGAAGGAGGCGTTGTTCGAGAGAGTAGAGAAGTTGGTGGATGGGGTTATCAGGTTTCATTTGTTGCATGCGTTGGACATCAGTTATCGGCAATTTCGGAATTCATCACCCGTTGGGTGCGCTACGGGGCTTCCGCCAATTCGCTAATCGGTCGATCGGTGTTCTCTTCTCGATGTTCCATAACTTGCCTCGGCTTAGTATATCACCAGACTGCAAATTCAAGCAACTTGTTTCGCCCCCACTCACCCACTACCGCATTGACAATTGCGGGCACAATCGGGATATTCACCAGTCATGTTTATCGACTACGTTGAAATCGAGGTGCAAGCGGGGGATGGCGGTCACGGGTGTATCGCCTTTCGGCGCGAAAAGTATATCCCCAAAGGGGGACCGGACGGCGGCGACGGAGGCTGGGGCGGCGATGTGATCGCAGTTGCCGATGATAACCTCACCACACTGCTCGATTTCCGATATCGCAAGAGCTACAAGGCTGAGCGGGGCGGGTTCGGCTCTGGCGGGCTCAAGACCGGCAAGAACGGCGAGAGTATTCGGCTCCGTGTACCGGTGGGGACAATCATCAAAGACCTCGAATCAGGGCAGACCATTGTCGACCTGGATGAACTGGGTGCGGAAATAGTGCTGGCCAAGGGGGGCAAAGGGGGGCACGGGAATGCGTTTTACAAATCGCCAGTCAATCAGGCGCCGCGCAAAGCACAGGATGGTGCGCCCGGGGAACACAAGCGGCTGTCGCTGGAGTTGAAACTTCTGGCCGATGTCGGGCTCGTGGGGAAACCGAATGCGGGGAAATCAACTATTCTTGCCACGTTCTCGGCGGCGCGGCCGAAGATTGCTGAGTATCCATTCACCACGCTCGTGCCGAATCTTGGCATAGTCAAATTCCGCGAATACAAATCGTGCGTAATGGCGGATATTCCGGGACTGATCGAAGGGGCATCACAGGGGAAAGGGCTCGGCATTCAGTTTCTTCGCCATATCCAGCGGACCGGCATGCTCGTGTACGTGATCGATGTAAACGATGAGAATATCGAAGAGACGCACGCCACGCTCGCACAGGAACTGGAGGCGTTCGATCAGACGCTGCTGACGAGGCCTTCGGTGACGGCGATAACCAAGATTGACACGCTCTCCGAAAGTGACCTTAAATCGATTTCCGGAAAACTGCCGGGTGATTATATTTACCTCTCGGCCGTGGCCGGGATGGGGACGGACCGATTCCTGCAGACGATTGAGAAGACGCTTGACGAACAACGAGCTCACAGAACGACTGATTGATACGATTGCGCTTTTGAATGTCCCGGGAGTTGGCAAGGGGCGGTTTCATAAGTTGGTGGCGCAGTTCGGTACACCGGCCCGGGTGATGGCGGCGACGGTCTGGGAACTAGAGGCGGTCCCACTGGTCTCGCACACGACCGCGGCGAGTATCAGAACGAGTTGCGACCGGGACAAAGCCAAGGAACTCTACGCACGTATCGTGCAGCTTGGCTGGAGCATGCTGTTCCCGGAACATCCCGAGTACCCCAAACAGCTTCTGCCGTTGGCGGACCGTCCGGCGCTGTTATTTCGCCTGGGAGAGCCGACCAAAGCCGAAGACAAGATGATTGCGATAGTTGGGACACGACACGCATCGGAGAGGGGGAGAGCTTTCGCGCGGAATCTGGCGGCAGATTTGGCAAAAGCGGGCGTGATCGTGGTGTCGGGGATGGCGGAGGGGATTGATTCCGCTGCTCATCAGGGAGCGCTGGAGGCGGGGGGCAAGACGATTGCAGTTTGGGGGACGCCGCTGAATCATGTTTATCCGACAAGTAATCGAGGTCTCGCTGATAGGATCATGCGACAGGGAGCAGCGTATTCGGAATATTTTCCGGATATCAAGCCAGAGCCCGGTTTTTTCCCGGAGCGGAATCGAATCATATCGGGACTTTCGGAGGGAGTGGTGGTAGTTGAAGCGGGGCGGAAGTCCGGCGCATTGATCACCGCCGACTTGGCACTTGAGCAGGGGAAAGAACTGTTTGCGGTGCCGGGCGGGCCGGAGTCGATGGCGAGCCTTGGCACCAACGCGCTTATCAAGAAGGGCGCGAAGCTGCTGACGAATGTGGAAGATATTTTCGATGAACTGCCACGGCTCAAGGGACAGGTGGTGGCACAGAAGTTTCAGACTCTGCCGGATTTGACCGATACCGAAAAGCAGTTGGTCGGCCATCTGGCCTCCGGGCCGCTGCAAATAGATCAACTTTCACGGACCGCCGGACTGCCGGTCGCCGAGTTGCTGGAGTATCTTCTGGCGCTCGAACTCAAGGGAGCGGTGCAGGAACTGTCCGGCAAGCGATACGTTTTGGTCGAGTGATTCGATGGTGAAACAGACAACCAAGATTGTGAATAAATTGGGGCTTCACGCCCGTCCTGCGGCGATGGTGGTGACGACTGCCTCGCGGTTTGCCTCCGAGGTGTATATCACCAAAGACGACCTCCGGGTGAACGGCAAGTCCATCATGGGGGTGATGATGCTGGCAGCCGAAATGGGGTCGGACCTGACAATTGAGGCAAATGGGGAGGACGAAAACCAGGCGCTGGCGGAGATTCTGAAAGTCATCGCATCCGGGTTCGGCGAAAACGGCTGACATTTGGCTTGCCTGCCGCTTGAGCATTCCCTTACTTTCCTTTCGATCTAACGAAGTGCTTGTAAGGTAGCAGGATGCGAACTGGTCGTCGCACATTCAAGGGGCAGCCGATATCGCCCGGTATTGCCATGGGACGCACCCGGGTGATCCTTCCGGGGGATATCAAGATAGCCGAAGTGGTGGTAGCGCCATCGCGGGTCAACGATGAGATCGAGGCGCTGGAGCGGGCAGTCGCAGCTGCTCTGGAAGAACTTCGGGCGATCCGTACGACTGCCGGGAAGAAAGTCGCCGGACCGGTCGCGAAAATATTCGATGCCCAGGTGTTGATCGCGGGGGATTACGAGTTTCTCAAACAGGTCAAAGAACAGATCACATCGCAGCGACGGAACGCCGGTTTTGTGTACAACTCGCTGGTAGAACGGACCACGGTTCCGCTCCGGATGTCGCGGGATCCCTACATGCAGCAGATGGCGCTCGATATCGAGGCGGTTTCGCGGAAAGTGCTGTCGCACCTGCAGGGTTCGGGCGAACTTTCACAGGCCAATTTCCAGCCGGACACGGTCCTGGTCGGTAAGATGTTCACCCCCGGCGATGTCCTCAGTTATCGCCATCGGAAGGCGGTCGGTTTTCTGGTGGGCGAGGGGGGACGCAACTCGCACATGGCGCTGATCGCGCGGTCGCTCATGGTGCCTGCCGTGGTGGTGGAAGATATCTGGACACAGGCATGCGATGACTGCCCGATCATTATCGACGGCAACACGGGTGTGGTAATCGCTCATCCGACAGAGGCTGAGTGGACCGAGTATCAGAAGCTTCGCAAACGCCAAGGTCCGGCGACTATATTACGCATCAAGAAACTTTCGACCATACCGCCCAAGACGAAAGACGGCAAGCCATTCAAAATAGCGGCCAATTTGGAGCTTCCGGGCCCGATGGACGAGATCCTGGCCGAGCAACGATTTCCGGTGGGTCTGTACCGGACGGAGTTCATGTACCTCGAGGCCGGGACGTTTCCCGACGAAGAGGCCCAGTACCAGCATTATGCCGCAATAGCAGAGACGTTCGCGCATTCCGAGGTGATTCTTCGCACGTTTGATATCGGCTCGGACAAGATGCATCCGTCCGGCCAGATGCCGCATGAGGATAACCCGGCGCTGGGGTTCCGCGGGATCCGCCCCATGCTCGCCATGCCGGAAGTGTTCAAAGATCAGCTCCGGGCGATGCTTCGTGCCTCCGTGCGAAAGAATCTCAAGATCATGCTTCCCATGGTGTCTGACCTGGCAGAATTCGAAAAGGCACGCAAACTGCTTGGACAGGTAATGCTGGAGCTCAGGCGCGACCGGATACCCTTTGACGAAAATATCCAACTCGGCATCATGGTGGAGGTCCCCTCGGCGGCGCTGACCGCCGATTGCCTGGCGGAGAAGGTCGATTTCATGTCGATCGGGACCAACGACCTCACACAATACACGTTGTCGGCCGACCGGAGCAATGGCCGAGTGGCCGATATCTACAGTCCATACCACCCCTCGGTGCTTCATTTGATCAAGCTGACGGTTGATGCTTGTAAAAAGCGAAGGAAACCGGTATCTATATGTGGGGAGGTGGCCGGGGACCAGTTGGCGCTGCCGCTCTTTATGGGGATGGGAGTGGACCAGTTGTCCATGAGCCCGGTGAAGATCTTTGATATGTGCCGGCTGGTAAAGCAGTTGGACTCGGAATTGGTCCGGCTGCTGGTCGGCTCAGTGATGAGCAGCAGTTCGGTGGCAGCGGTGACCCGGAAGCTCCAGAGTTTCCGGGATGCGTTGGAACAAAAACAACCTTTTAGATAACAGGAAACAGAGCCTTGGCAGTGTTAGATAATGTCGATACCATTCGCTCGGTCGACCCGGGCAATATGTATAACCGGATTTTCGACTTTCCGGAGCAGGTGGCCGAGGCGTTCAAACTCGCCGAGGGGTGGAAGGTCAACCCGACCGATTTCGCCGGCGTCAAAAATATCGTCCTGATCGGCATGGGCGGGTCGGCCATCGGCGGTGACCTGGTCCGCACCTATCTCGGGGCACGACTACAGGTCCCCATGGTGATCTGCCGTCATTACGCCTTGCCGGAATTCGTCGATGATGAGACGCTGGTGATTGCCTCGTCCTATAGCGGCAATACCGAAGAGACCATGTCGGCGCTCGATGATGCCCTGGGGCGCAAAGCTATGCTGGTGGCGCTCACCACCGGTGGCATGATGGCGGAAGTTTGCAAATTGAATGATATCCCCATGCTGACCCTTCCGGCCGGTTTGCAGCCGCGTGCGGCGCTGGGGTATTCGATGATCCCGCTGCTGGTACTCTTCGACCGCATCGGATTGGTCAAAGGGCTGGTCAAGGAGATCCCGCAGACGATCAAAGAGATGCAAATGCGGCGGGAGGTGTATATCGAAGACACGCCGACGGAAAAGAATCTGGCCAAAGCGGTCGCCGCCAGACTGCACGGCCGCATTCCGATTATCTATGGCGGTCCGGTGCTCACTGATGTCGTGGCGGTGCGATGGAAGGGGCAGATGTGCGAGAACGGCAAGAATATGGCGTTCGCCAACCAGTTTCCGGAGTTCAATCACAACGAGTTGGTCGGTTATTGTGATGTGCTCAAGCCCCACAAGGACCATCTCGTGGTGGTGATGATTCGGACCGGCGACGATCACCCCAAGGTGACCAAACGGATCGACATTGTGAAAGGGATCATCGAGAAGTCCGGCGTGCCGGTGGTGGATGTCTGGGGGATGGGGACAACCCCGCTGAGTCGGCTATTGTCGCTGGTGCAGCTTGGGGATTTCGTCTCCTACTATCTGGCGATCCTGAACAACGTGGATCCAACACCGGTGGCGGCGATCGAGACCCTGAAGAAAGCGCTGGCCGAAGGCAACTGAGATTCCGGCAGTGGCGTTCGTATTAAGCAGGGACACATTGATCGAGGATCTGGTACAAGCCCGCCCGGATGCGGTGGGCTTTCTTATTGAGCATGGTCTGCCCTGTGTAGTGTGTGGCGAGCCATTTTGGGGCACACTGGCTGAACTGGCACAGCAGAAGAACTTCACCGACTCGCAGATCGAGTCCCTGATCGCGGATTTTGGGCGAACCCATGCCGAAACGGATTGAACAGATTTGTTGCCGAGTCGTCGTTCTTTGTGGATGCATACTTTCGTGCGAGGCCCACGCGTGAGCCGGTCTGAACAGTTCAGCCATCAGACAGTTTGCGGGCGTCTGACCGGTCTCTTGGTCGGCGCTTTCTTTGGCATTCTATTGTACCCCGCCATGGCGATGGCCCAGGAGCCGGACAGTACGCTGTTTCGGAGCGACCGGATCAACGCCCTAATTCTGGTAATAATCTTTTCGACAGCGGTCTTATTGTACACCCGATGGGCGAAACAGGGGAAGCCGCTTTTCATACGGAAAATCGCCGGGCTGGATGCGATTGAAGAAGCGGTGGGGCGCGCCACCGAGATGGGGAAGCCGGTGCTCTATATCCCGGGGCTTCAGGAACTCGATGATATTCAAACGATCGCCGGCATTTCGATCCTGGGCCGGGTGGCCAAGATTACGGCCCAGTACGAAACGCCGCTGGTGGTGCCGGTGCGATACCCGCTGGTTCTGGCGGCCGGCCAGGAAGTGGTCGAACAAGCGTATGTGGAGCAGGGGAAGAAAGATTCCTACAACAAGGATACCGTTCGGTACGTAGCGGGGGAGCAGATGGCATTTGCGGCGACAGTCAACGGCATGATGATGCGGGAGCGTCCTGCGGCGAATATTTTTATGGGGGCGTTTTTCGCCGAATCACTGCTGTTGGCCGAAACCGGCAATGCGGCCGGGTCAATTCAGATAGCGGGCACGGCGCTTCCGGAGCAAATCCCGTTTTTTATCGCAGCGTGTGACTACACCCTGATGGGCGAGGAACTGTACGCGGCTTCGGCATACTTGTCGCACGAGCCGCTGCTGCTTGGCGGGCTCAAGGGACAGGATTTCATGAAAGTGATCATAGCGATCTGCATTCTCCTGGGGGTCGCTCTGGTGGTGTTCGGAGTGGGGGATCAATTCGTGGAGTTTTTCCGTCACCAATGAAGACCACGGTCCCACTGATTATCGCATTCCTGGCCGGACTCGCCATGGTGCTTTCGTTTTTCTCCGGTCCGGGCGTGCCGGTGGTGCGTGATATTTCCGCCGAGTTTCTGATCTGGAGCTCAATCATCGGCGGCTTCTCGTTCCTGCTTGGCGTCGTGTCCATCACGCGCGTGAACTGGCGCAAGGTTGCGGCGCGACAGCACGGCTGGGGCTACAATCTGGTCACTGTCATTTCGGTGTTTGTCATGGGACTCCCGGCTCTGATACCTGCCGGCTGGCTGCCGGAGGGGATGACATCACTGGCCGGGCGTAACGCGGGATCGGTCTACGATTGGCTGTTTGTAAACATCATGACCCCCATGAGCCAAACTATGTTCGCAATTCTGGCGTTCTATATTGCCTCGGCCGCCTATCGGGCGTTTCGAACCCGCAGCACCGAAGCCACGCTTCTCCTGTTGACCGCCTCGCTGGTAATGCTCTGGCGTGTCCCCATGGGAGAAGCGCTTCTCAACACGATTACCCCGGCGCTCCCGGATTTCATCAACACCTATATTATGAACGGCGTCAACCTGTCGGTGCAACGCGGTATCATTATCGGGGCGGCACTCGGAGCCGCCACCATGTCGCTCCGCATAATCCTCGGTATCGAGCGCACGTATATGGGGAAGGGATAACCGGTGAATCTCTGGCAGCAACTGGACAAGCTCGACCGTCGCTGGGTCTTCCTTCTCGTCTGGATCGCCGCTGTTATCCCCCTGATCGTCCCGGCCACGTTCAAGATCAGTATCTCTCCCGAGGGGAAGAGTCTGTTTGAGGCGGTCGACCGCCTGCCGGACTCGTCGACTGTTATCCTGACGTTCGACATCTGGCCGAACGCGCTGGCCGAGACCGAGCCGATGGAGAGGGCCGCCCTACATCATCTGTTTCGCAAGAACATGTATGTTATTACCGTGGCCAATATTCCGCTTGGTGGGCCATCGGTGGCCGAGCGTGTGACCCGCGAACTGGCAGCGCAATACGGCAAGACGTACGGTGTTGATTATGTCAACCTGGGTTACAAGCCGGGGTATGTGTCGGTTCTGCGGGGGATGGGGACATCGATTGAGGGGATCTTCCCGACTGACAACAGCGGGACGCCACTGTCTGAACTTCCGCTCATGCAGCGGGTGAAGAATTACGAGCAGGTCGATTTCATCTTCGTAGTAGCCGACAACGCCACGGTCGACTACTGGGTGTCGATAGTCAACGCCCAGTTCAGAAAACCGGTAGGGGCGGGTGTGACCGCAGTTATGGCGCCCAAGCAGTTTGCATATGTTGGATCCGGTCAGTTGGTAGGACTTCTGGGCGGGATGAAAGGGGCAGCCGAATATGAAAAGCTGGTCGGAAAGAGCGGACTGGCCACCACCGGCATGGGGATGCAGTCGCTGGTCCATTTCCTGCTCATAGCCCTGATCGTGGTCGGTAACGTGGGGTACATTGTCACTCGGCAGGTTGCACGCACGCGCGAACGGAAGGTGAAGGCGTGAGCGGCTGGGAGATCTTCCAGATCTGGCTGATGGCGTTTCTCACGCTGGCCATTTTCTCGTTTTTGTACAGAGACAACCCACTGTTCAAGTTCGTCGAGCATATGTATGCCGGACTCTCGACCGGCTATTACCTCGGACTGTACTATGATACGGTGATCAAGCAGCGGCTGTGGATGCCTCTGAGCGAACAAGGGGAATGGTGGTTGATTGTGCCTGGCCTGCTTGGGTTCTTGATGTTCGCCCGGCTCTCCACGCGGTATTCCTGGCTGGCGCGACTGGGACTTGCCTTCGTGATGGGGACCACGTCAGGTGTTTACCTGCTATCGGAACTTCACGGCAATGTGCTGGGGCAGATGGTCGGCACGATGTCACCACAGCGAGTTCAGGGGATGGTCAACTGGTGGCTTACCGCTATCGTAGTTGTGGGGCTTATCACAACTTTGATCTATTTCTATTTTTCCAAGGAGCACCGGGGGGTGTTGGGGGGAACAGCCCGAGTCGGCATCTGGTTTATTATGGTTTCGTTTGGGGCCCATTTCGGATACACCGTGATGGGGCGGGTATCGCTGCTGATTGGACGGGTCTATTTCCTCTGGAACGACTGGATCGGAACGATGCGGTAGCGAACCTAATCGTCGAACTGAAACTCCAATTGTCCGGAGAAGAGGCGATCCTCGCCTGTGATTGACTTCCTGTGTGTCTGAAGCTTCTCCATCGCTTCTCGTTGGATATCGGTTCCCAATGCCCCGGTGATTGCTGCAAATAAGGTCATTCCCGTCATCCTGTAGTATGTCGCTTTGCCCCTCTCTTCGACTGAAAGAAGTTTCTTCTTTACCAGGCCCTTGAGCGCGGCAGAAAAAGCTTGCGGGGTTTTGTAGCCGTATTTTGCAAAGTCTTTTGGACGACAGCTTTCTTTGTCTGCTACTGCCTTAAGTATATTCGTGGCGGCAGTAGACAACTCAAGATCCTTCGCACGCTCATGCGCAAGTTGCACGAATGCTGACATTGCGACGTCGGTGGGTATGGGATTTAGGGACGGGTTTACCATAATCACGCTTTTCACGAGGTCACCAGAGGTCTTGAGCGTCTCGCGGATTTCTCGCATGGAAAAGTGGTGAATTATTTTTATGGTTTCGTCGGTCAAGGGACTCCGAATAGAGTCTTGCTTCCGAAACATCTGCACTCGACGGTCTATCACCTCTTTCGCCTTCTCATATGTCAAAGGCGGGATGTATAGCTCTGTACCAGACAGATAATTTGCCACCCGGCTAATCTCTGTTTCTATGATACTACCTACTCCCTTTCTGCCAATGACAGTCCAGTAAATGCCCGGGAGGTCAAACAGCTCATCTCTGGCAGCATTAAAGAAGGTCACCAACCGCTCTTTGGACAGGAGGTCAAGATTATTGACGAGTATGAACACACCGCGAAATCCGAGCTTCTCTCTTGCAATCTCCACCAAATGCGTCAGGTGAATCCGCCCATTTTTAATGACGTTCTGTGCCTTTCCCTCAGCCGAACGTCCGAAGTCAAGCCCTGAGCCTAAAAGGGAAGCACCGATGCTGACACCGGCGCCACCGGTCTTAATCATGACATCAAGAAATACAGATAGAATCTCTTGAACTTCTTTGGGCGGTTCGATCTTTTCCAACCGACAATGCAGTGCGATGCTAATACACACGGACGTAATTGTCTGTTGGATGAAAAGGTCTAAGTCGTCCGCCTCCCTGATCTGAATCTTCTCGAAGCAAGGCAGAACCCTGGGAAGTGCAAACCTGAAGCCCTCAGGTTCTTGGTTTATGTAGGAAAAGTATTGGCAGGCGTTGACGAAAGTCGTCTTGCCAACGCCGACCTCTCCGGTAACCACTTTTAATGAACGCTCACCGCTTAGAGTATCGACTAAATATCTGTTTATCTCTTTGTCGCGGCCGACAAAAAGCTTAATGTCTTGCTCTGTGGGCCGCAGTGGCTCCACGAAGAAAATATCGCGATTGAATCCGAGATGTGCCCAAATCAAGGTACTACCCTATGCTGGATATCAGTCTCCCAGGTACTCAAGACCGTTGCATTTGAAGACTGCGACTCGTATCATAGAACATATGAGAGCGAATAGATGCTTGTCAATGGCGGTTTTGGTGTTTTGCGCCGAAATCTTTGTAGTGCTGTCCGGCTGCGGCTATGACCCCGAGACGCCGGTCTATGACACGACAAAAAACCCGGACAAGTTCCCGTCGCCGGCTCTTTCGCTCCTTGATGGTGTCCGGTCCGGCAGTCTGGACAGCTACGACACGGTTGTTGCCTCTTTCGGCAACCTCTACACGGGTAATCCGGAGCTTTTGGATGACTACCGGTGGCGCAAAGTGATCGAACGGCTTGGGGTGCAGTTCAAGTTCAAGGCGGAGCAAGCTGCTGAAGCCGGGATCGTCGGTTTCGCCCGTGCCGCGCAATTCTACGGCCTGGCCAGCATGGCGCGCCCTCACGACGAGCGGCTTCGAAACCGCCAGGAGCTGTTCGCCGGGTGGATCCAGGCGATCAGTGATTCCATAATCCCAGGCGACTTCGATCCGGAGAAAGTGAAACTGTCCGAAGCTGACGAGTTGGCGCTTCTCAAATACTTTGTCCTGGGGGACACCCTTCACCGCGAGTTCGCCCGGCAGTACCTGATTCCGGAACTGCTGGTGATCAACCCACTCGACAAACCGGCTTCAACTGAGAATATATCCAGTGCAGACCGATTGTTCCGGGTGCTCCTGGGACTCAAGCAGGAATCACCCCATGGCCGTATCGGTGTCTTCTCGGACCCGCCGATCGACCTTGTCGCGGCACAGATAACCCGTCAGTCCGGCGACTGGTGTGCGGCTGAGTTCTACTTCGTCCCACATGAATCGCTGACCGTTAATTACACGGTCGCGTTCCGCATTCAGGCGGCGGATTCAAGCGCAAAGGGGGGCACCCTGGCCGATAGTCAGGACCTGGTGTTTGACTTCCGGCCGGTCGTACCGACCTCGCGCTGGAAGAGCGGCGAGCCGGCCGGAGTGTACCGGCGGTTTCGCTATGCCGGCCCGGCGGTCGAACTGCAGCTTGGTCTCTATGAACGGGGCGCCGACAGCGCGCATTTTGTCCGGGTGCTTGAGACAGGCGAGCGATTCCTCACCTTACCGACAAGCACGTTTCAGAGCAAATAGCGCAGGGATGCAGCCGGATTTCCCGGAAGACTCCTGATTGGACTTGTCAGGGACAGTGCCATTGCCTACCTTGGCAGGCGAAGTGAGAGGTCACACGTGAAAGTCATTATCCCAGTCGCCGGAGTCGGCAGCCGCCTTCGCCCGCACACCTTCACCACGCCCAAGGTTCTGCTCCATGTGGCCGGGCGACCCATCATTTCGCACGTGCTCGAGCCGATTCTGAAACTGAATCCAGAGGAAGTGGTCTTTGTCATCGGCTTCCGCGGTGATGATATCAGAGAATATATCGAGAAGTCCTACAGCTTCAGGACGTCATTCGTCAGGCAGGAGAACCTGCTGGGGCTTGGGTATGCGGTCAGTTTGGCCATGAACCAGATACAAAACGGCCCCGTGCTGGTGGTGCTTGGCGACACGATCGTGGAATGCGACCTGCAGAAGTTCGTCTCAGCCGGTGAATACGTTCTGGGCGTTCGGCAGGTGGAAGACCCTCAACGGTTCGGCATCGTCGAGATCGAGGACGGGACGGTGGTTCGACTCGAAGAAAAGCCCACTAACCCGAAAACCGACCTGGCAGTGATCGGGCTATATTATTTCCAGGACTCCGGCAAGCTCAAGGCGGCGCTGGATGATCACGTTGCTTCCGGTCGGATCACCCGGGGCGAAGTGCAGTTTACGGATGCTCTCCAGGCCATGATCGAGTCGGGCAGCCGGTTCGTGCCGTACGAGGTGGCCGAATGGTTCGATTGCGGAAAGAAAGAGACAATCTTAGAAACTAATCGACATCTGCTGAAACGGATGGCGCACCAGACCAGAGTGGCTGGCTCTACGATTGTCCAGCCTGTGTTTATCGGCGAAGGGGCGGTGGTCAAGCACAGCGTGCTGGGGCCGAATGTCTCGCTCTCGGAGGGAGCCGTAGTGGAGCATGCCATTCTTCGGGACACGATCGTCGGGCCGCACGCGCGGGTCGAGCATGTGGTGCTCGAAAACTCGCTAATCGGTCATCATGTGGTTATCACCGGATCGCCGCGCACGCTCAATATCGGCGATTCCTCCGAGATGATTATCACTTGAAAATCATGATCATACACGTATTTCACGCATACAAGGAGTAAGGCTCATGGCAGGAGGGAATTTCCTCTTCACCTCGGAGTCCGTCACCGAGGGGCATCCCGACAAGCTTTCTGACCAGATATCCGATGGCGTCCTCGACGAGGTCCTTCGGCAGGACAAACATGGCCGGGTGGCCTGCGAGACATTCGTGACGGTTGGGCTCGTAATCGTCGGCGGCGAAATCACGACGGTCGGTTATGTCGACATTCACACGCTGGTCCGAAAAATCATTCGCGAAGTCGGTTACACCGATCCGCGCATGGGATTCACCTACAATACCTGTGCGATTGTCAACACGATAGGTTCACAGTCTCCCGATATCGCGCAGGGTGTGAACACCGGTGGCGCGGGTGACCAGGGGTTGATGTCCGGTTACGCCTGTCGTGAGACGAAAGAACTGATGCCGATGCCGATCATGCTCGCGCACAAGCTGACTCATCGGCTGGCCGAAGTTCGCAAGAAGAAGATACTGGGGTATCTTGGTCCGGACGGCAAATCGCAGGTGACTATTGAGTATGTCGATGGGATGCCGGCTCGCGTGGATACAATCGTGATCTCGTCGCAGCATTCCGAGGATATTCTGGACAAAAGTGGCAGGAGGATCACGAAGCGGTCTGTGGATGAGATGATCGAGAAGGTGGTGATGCCGGTCATCCCGCACCGCATGATAGACAACAGGACCAAGTTCTACGTGAACCCAACCGGTAAGTTCGTGGTGGGTGGTCCGCAGTGCGACACCGGCATGACAGGGCGAAAGATCATTGTCGATACCTACGGCGGGATGGCCTCACACGGCGGCGGGGCGTTTTCGGGCAAGGACCCGACCAAAGTCGACCGCTCAGCCAGCTACATGGCGCGGTATATCGCGAAGAACGTGGTGGCGAGCGGATTGGCGGACAAGTGCACCATTCAGTTGGCGTATGCGATTGGCGTAGTCAGACCGGTTTCGATGATGGTGTTTACCGACAACACCAACAAGGTTCCCGAGAAGCGAATCGCTCAACTCATCAATAAGCATTTCGATCTCACGCCGCGCGGCATTATCAAGTCGCTTAATCTGCTCCGGCCCATCTATCGCAAAACCGCCGCGTACGGGCATTTTGGCCGGACCGAGAAGGAATTCACCTGGGAGCGGACCGACAAAGCGGCCATTCTGGCAAAGGAAGCGTGAGCGTGATGGCACTGAAATACGATATCGCCAATATCAGGCTGGCCAAAGAGGGGCTCCGCAAGATCGAATGGGCCGAGAAAAGCATGCCGGTGCTTCGGTTGATTCGCGAGCGGTTCGCAAAAGAGCAGCCGCTTAAGGGGACGACCATTGCCGCATGTCTGCACGTGACAACCGAGACCGCCAACTTGATGCGAACCCTGAGCGCGGGTGGCGCGACCGTCGCGTTGTGCGCATCCAATCCGCTTTCGACACAGGATGAGACTGCCGCCGCCTTGGTGGCTGAGTTCAAGTTACCGGTCTTTGCCCGCAATGGGGAAAACCACAAGACGTATTACAAGCATATTCACCAGTGTTTGGATTTCAAACCGCAGATTACGATGGATGATGGCGCCGATCTGGTGTCGACACTTCATACCGAGCGCAAGAATCTCGCTCCGAAGGTTTGGGCCGGGACGGAAGAGACAACCACGGGCGTGATACGATTAAAGGCGATGGAGCGGGACGACGCGCTTCTGTTTCCGGTGATTGCGGTGAACGAGTCCAAGACCAAGCATTTCTTTGACAATCGGTACGGTACAGGGCAGTCGACAATTGATGGTGTCATTCGCGCCACCAACATGCTGATAGCCGGCTCGACGGTCGTGATTGCCGGGTATGGCTGGTGTGGCCGTGGTGTGGCGGTGCGGGCAAAAGGGCTGGGTGCGAACGTGGTTGTCACCGAGGTTGACCCTGTGAAAGCGATAGAAGCCGCGATGGACGGATATCAAGTAATGTCGATGGCGAAAGCGGCGCCGCTGGGGGATCTGTTTATCACGGTAACCGGAGATATTAATGTCATTCGTCTGGAGCATGCCAAGCGCATGAAAGACGGCGCGGTCATTTGCAACTCGGGGCATTTCAACGTCGAGATCGATCTTGCCTCGATTGCCAAAGCGGCCTCAAAACGGGGTATGGTCCGCCCGCACGTGGAGGAGTTTACGCTCGCAAAGAAGCGGATCCATGTGCTCTCAGAAGGGCGCTTAATCAATCTTGCGGCGGCGGAGGGGCATCCGGCGATGGTGATGGATATGTCGTTTGCGAACCAGGCGCTGGCAGCGGAGTATGTGGTGAAGAACCACGCGAAACTTCAGCGGAAAGTGTACGTGGTGCCGCAGAAGATCGATGAAGCTATCGCGGCGCTCAAGCTGAAATCGATGGGCATCTCGATAGACAAGCTGACGCCTGAGCAGAAGAAATATCTTAGTTCGTGGGAGATGGGGACGTAGAGGGTTGGAGTCGGCTATGACTGAAGTAGGCGTAGGGCAGAACCCCTTTGTGGTTCTGCCGTTATGCCATTACATCGATGGCGGAACCAGAGGCGGTTCCGCCCTACTACAACTACCGCAACTTGAAGTGAATCGTTCATTCGGTCGGGTCACACGAGCCTGTTTGGCGCTAATGGACAACTTGCTAATTCAAACGTTGTGAGTGATTTGACGCCTCAAGTCTGCATATAGAACGGCTCGCAAGACCCGACCGAACGGACATGTGAGCTTCAAGACGCAATGAGAGATTGCTTCGTCGCTTCGCTCCTCGCAATGACGGACTCAAGGAAACTGAGATTGCTTCGGCGAAGCGCCTCGCAATGACACAGGTTCAGTTTCACCTGGCAGAGAAACGGTGGACTATGTCTTCCTTGCTCTGACCAACAGAATCATGGGGTACGGGGTCGGGCCGGACGGCGGATACCAGTAGCCGTCCCCTTTGGGAATCCAGTCCTCTTTCACGGGATAAAAACAGAAATCATATTCCCCCAACTTCTCGATTGTCAGCCCAGCGCGAATCAAAGCGTTCAGGATATTTGCGATAGTGTGCTGCCATTCGACCGACTCGTTCTTCGAGCGATGCTCCCGCACGCAGTAATCCGGCGAATCAATCAGCCGCTCCGGCTCTTTGCTGAAATAGTTCAGGGTCGTTTCTTCGAAAAGCACCGAGACAGGGTGACTGTCGATAAGCAGGAATATTCCACCCGGTTTGAGATAATGCGCCACCACAGCAGCCCAGCGCTGCAGGTCAGCCAACCAGATCAAGGCGCCCTACGACTGATAAATAATGTCGAATCGATCATCGATGGCACCAATCAAATCGAGGACATCCGAGCGCACAAAGCGCGCCTCGAGTCCCGCCCTGGCTTTGAGTTCATTGGCGCGTGCTATAGAGCGGTCGGAGATATCCACGCCGGTTACAATCGCTCCCTCACGCGCCCAGGAAAGCGTGTCCTGACCGAACTGGCACTGCAGGTGAAGCAGCTTCTTGCCGCGAACATCGGGCAATTCCTGTCGCTCCAATGGCAACAAGCTCGACCGGTCCTGCAGGAATTCTTCGACGTGATACCGCGGATGCGTGTAGTGCAGGTCGACCGTTTCGTTCCAGAGCGCGCGGTTTTTCTCGTGATCCGGGTGCGGCATCATTTCCTCGCTTTTAGCATCAAAACGATTCCAATGAGAAAGAACACGCTGTTCACACCCCAGACGGCGAAGTCGGCAGGTATCTTCTCGTTGTATCCTGCCGATTGCATCACTCGGAACAGAATGAAATACAAGAGCGCCAGCACGGCGCCGAGCGCGAACGACACAGCAACACCAGCTCGCCGTGGATTCGATGCGAACGGCAGGCAAATGAGAATGACGATCACCGATGAGACCGGATACGAGTACTTGATACGGAGGTCAATAGACTCGCGCAAGTGCGGCCCGCCGGCACGTTTCATCAGGTCGATGTACTGTTTGAGTTCTACGAGTCCCATGTCCTCAGGCTTACCAAGACGTCGCATCAGGTCCTCAGGTTTGTCGGCGATGTCGGCTATGGTCATGGTGTCGAACCGTTCGTAGGATTCACGCAAAGAATCCTCGAATATGCGCACACTCCCCTGGAAGGCGTGCCACTGAAAGTCGGCATACTCAATCCGCTGAGCGGTGACCAGGCTCCTGAGCTGGTTACCGGAAGTCTTGTACAGCTTGAAATCCTGGCCCATGTTGCGGTCAGCATCGAAATTGGCCAGCGTGTAAAAATAGCCGGGGCTAATCTGGCGGTACAGATTGCGCACTTTGGTCAATTGGTCTTTGGAACGTCGCTCGATCGTGAATTCCTTGATTTCAAGTCGTCGCTGGTTGAGCGGCGGGAAGATGTATTCGTTGTAATAGAAATGACCCACTGCCAGCATTATGCTGGCGAAGAAATAGGGAAGCGCCACCCGGTAGAGCGACAGGCCGTTGGCTTTCATGGCCAGGATCTCGTTTCGCCGGGCCAGGATCGAGACCGAGAACAGGGTTGCAAGCAGAACAAAGACCGGCAAAAACGACTTGACCACCCAGCCGCCGAAATACGCGTAGTATTGCAGCACCTGCAGGAACGGCACATGGTGATCGATGAAATCCCGTAGCTCTTCCACCATGTTTATGACAATGATCGTCAGCCCGATCGCCATCACCACCACTAACAGGGCGCTTAAGAAGCTCTTCAGCAGGTACTGGTCCAGTTTTCTAATGAGGATCATGGCTTTAGGATAACCGCCGGAAGAAGGCGAAGATTGGGCGCTCCGACACAACGATATACATGAGATACAGTCCGAGCGCGCCCAGTAAGATATTCGCGCCCCACATGGCCCAGAACGGCGAAACCATCCCGCGGTCTGCCAAATCCTCGCCACCGATGAGAAACGCCCAATAGATTATAAAAAGTGCGATGGAGATACTTATCGCCACACCCATGCCGCCTTTGCGCGAGAGAATCCCAAGAGGTGCACCGATGACGATGAACACCAGGCAGGCAGCCGGGATAGAGTATTTCTTATATATCTCGATCTGAAATTTGTCGACAGTTTTTTCGTGGGCGTCCATCTGCTGGCTGCTCCGCTCGACCGTCTTGGCCAGAGCCATGGCATCAGTTCGCACGCCGAATGTGGCGGCGGAATCCGACAGCAGGACGTGCGGCCGGAACTCGAACGGCTCGGCCAGCAGGTATTTCAACTTGTCGTGTAGACTGGCGGCAATTCGCTCTCGAAACGGTTCTACCAGAGCTTGCGCCTCAATGACGCGTGTTCGCATGTCGCTGATACTCATCTCCCGGTCGGTGCGATAATCCGAATCGGTGCGGACCAGTTCGGACGGCGAGCCGGCGATATTGATTACCTGATTCAGAAAATTGACTTTGCGATAGTTGTCCGGCTCCTGCGTGTCCAGCGAGTGCACTTCACCGTTGTACAGGGTGAATTCCATGTTCTTGCCGTTATCGGTCATTTTGAGGAAACCGTACTCGGCCACGATGATGCGCGGCTTGGTCGGGTTTTTGGTCTCAGTGATGCGGACGCCGTCGACGCGCGAGGTGACGTGATTGATCCGGTCAATCAAGATGAGATAGCCGGGCACATCGGTCACGAATATCCCGGACCGAAAGATGAGCGTGGGGCGCATGGCGGAGATATCCCCCCAGAGCATCCGCGCCCGCTTGTTCAGGTCCGGAAGCACTTTGTCGTTGAACTGGACCATTCCGAAGGCCAGAACCGAGGCGACGGCGAGTAGCGGGATCAGGATATGAAGCAGATTGACGCCGCAGGCCTTGATGGCGGTAATTTCGAAATCGGCGCTCAGCCGCCCGAACGCCATCAGCGTGGCCACCAGGACGGCCATCGGCACCGATAACGCCAGCATCCAGGCCAGGTTCACGCCGATCAGTTCAAGCACGACCCAGATGGAGAGATTTTTGTCGATGACGTGGTCGATGATCTTGGGGACGTAATCGATGATCAGCAGAAAGGTGATCGTGAAGAACGCGAACAGAAACGGAGCGATATGCTCCCTGACGATATAGCGGGCGAGGATTCTCATATCTATGTCGCGTTCATTGACTTATAGCGTTCAAGCGGACTCGATGTTCCCTCGGTGTGACAGTAGGCATTGACCGCTTGGGGGAAATATTGTTATAATCGGTCGGGATGGAAAGCAAGAAAATCAAAGAGTTCGTCGTTGACGACCAGGTGGAGGGATTCTTCGCGGTCCGCAGGCGCGAACTGCGCGAATTCCAGCGCGGTATGTTTGTATCGCTCGAATTGGGGGACAACACCGGACGTATCAACGGCGTCATGTGGGAGCCGGATCAGTTCGCCCTGACCGAGCTGACCGAGGGGATGGTGGTCAAGGTGCGTGGTGTCGTTACCGAATACAACAAGAAGCTCCAGGTGACGGTCAGCCGCGTCCGACTGGCCACCGACGATGAATACCGTATCGAAGATATCCTGCCGCATTCGACCCAATCCCGCGATGAACGGCTGGCCCGTATCCGGGCGCTGACCGACAAGATCGAGAACAGCTATATCAAGGCGCTGGCCGAGTCATTCTGGTCTGACCAATCGTTCCTGGAGGAGTACCTCCGTGCGGCGGCCGGTAAGCTCTGGCACCATGCGTATATCGGGGGACTCTCCGAGCATTCGGCCAATGTCGGCGAACTGGCGCTTCGAGTGGCTGCCGGATATGACTTTCTGAACAAAGACTATCTGCTATTCGGCGGACTGTTTCACGATGCCGGCAAGATCCGGTCGTATTCCGCGGACATGATGATCGATTTCACCGATGAAGGGCGCCTGGTGGACCATATTTCGATTTGTGATAACTGGATTGCCGAAAGAGCGCACCGAATCGAGGGGTTCCCGGACAAATTACTCGTCAAACTTCGGCACATGATTCTGTCGCATCAGGGGGAGCGGGATTTTGGTTCGCCGGTAGTCCCTATGATGCCCGAAGCATTCGTGTTGTACTATTGCGATGAGATCGATTCCAAGATGGGGGCGATTGACCGAATCCGCGTCCGCCAGGGGGGAACCGGATGGTCGGAGTATGTCAAGATGCTGGACAGGTTTCTGTATTTCGGGGAATCGCCGGGTTCCGACAAGCCATGAGAGGATCAAATCGAGTGACGCCTGTTGCGATTTGGCCAAATTACTGTAGATTGGGCGCCGGTCCGCTCTGAGGTGGGCTGATATATACGTGTGAGTCGGAGAGATGGCCGAGCGGTCGAAGGCGCACGCCTGGAGAGCGTGTAGACGGCAACGTCTCCTGGGTTCGAATCCCAGTCTCTCCGCCATGTAGTACATGGAACCAATCGCCCTGCGCATTTAGTCGATGATCAGACGTTGAGAATCGCGGTTCGATATGTATCCCAAGTCCCCCGCTGATATCGTCAGTCTTACGCTTCGCGGTTTCCAGTCGAGGGTCTGTGACCTGTCATTTTGGTTTGCCGAGTGTCCCAATCCTTGCACCGAGCCTACATGGAACCAGTCGCCCTCTGCATTCGTTCGACGATCAGGCGTTGAAAATCATGGTTCGATGCACTTTCAGTAAACAGAGACAGTCTCAATGAAATTCAGTCTCGGCATTGAGGATATGGAACCACGGAACTGGGTAGCCTGGGTGTTTGAAGTTCCGGGATGTTATGCCCGGGCATCGACTCGTGATGAGGCCATTAGTTCGGTGCCATATGCCCTTGACGAGACTCTGGCAAGATTAACGCAGGCGAAGTTCCTCGCATTGGGCAGCTTCCAACCACCATTTGAATTCGTTATCGCAGAGGAATTTCGGGCCTTTCAGAGTTCTCCTGACTACCTGGTCAACGCATTCTTCGAAAACGACAGGTCCCCGCTCACAGTCGGCGATACAGAGTATGCTGAGTGTCTCCTCGGCCTGAATCGGCGAGAATTACTTTCCGTGGTCGCTAACTTGCCGGCAGCTATACGAGACAAGCCTATTCCCGGAGAGGTCCAGCGAAACATAAATGGCATTCTCAGGCATATTGGGACGGCCGAGTGGTGGTACTGGGACCGTCTCGGTTTGGCGTTTCCTCAAGGGGAACGACCGGATGACCCCTTTGAGCTTCTGGCCAAGGTCCGCGATTTCACTTTGACGCGCCTGCACGGATTAGTTGGGGATACGCAGACGACAGTATGCTCGGGAGAACAGTGGTCGCCGAGGAAGCTGATGCGTCGTGCGATCTGGCACGAACGGGTTCACACGCTCCAGATAGCTCGGTATGTGAAGACCATGTAGAACCGCGCGCAACGAAGAATGGAGCTGCAGCAACTCCGATCATTGCGCCTTAAGTCTTGAGCGTTCCGTCGTATTGTGGATTCCAGGATGTTGAGAGAATTATACCGATGAGCTATTCAGAACTATGTAAGGTATTCCTAGCCGAACGCGGCACCGTTCCAGAACCAGACCGTCTTCATAAGTTTTTCCGGGCTTCCTGGGAACATCGTCTCGAAGAGAACCCCGAGTTTGCCACTGAGTTCGGTTACCCGGGGCACAATGACCGGTGGACTGATTTGTCTCCAGAAACAATCGCGCGTCGGAAGCGCGAGGTGACTGACCAGTTGAAGGTGCTGCAGTCGATCGATCGTTCTGCATTGAACGAAACCGATCAACTCAGCTATGATCTATTCGCCCGCTCACTGCAAGACGCCAATGACGGTAATCGGTTCCCCAGCGAACTTCTTCCAATCAGCCAGATGCACGGCATCCAGCAGGATATCCCGCGCCTGATGGGCATGATGCCGATTCAGACGAAAGCTCAGATCGGGGACATCCTGGCGCGTCTGGAGAAGATTCCGGAACTTGTTGATCAGACTCTCGCGCTGCTTGATGAAGGATTACGACAGGGGATTACGCCGCCGCGAGTGACTCTTTCCGACGTCCCCGATCAGGTGAAAGCACAGGCCGTGAAGGATGTCGAGATGGCTCCTATTCTGTCGCCGATCAGAAAATTCGACGATAGTTGCGCAGAGTCATCGGCGGAGGTGAAGCGAAGCGCGAAACTCTGTTATCTCGAGAAGGTTGTGCCGGCTTTCGAGAATCTGCGCAGGTATCTCATTGGCAGGTATCTTCCGGGTTGTCGGTCCACAACGGCCTGGTCCGAATTTCCCGAGGGCAAAGACTGGTATGCCTATCTGGTTCGGCATCATACAACGACTACACTGACTCCTGATGAGGTGCATGAGATCGGTCTGGCCGAAGTAACGGGGATTCGTCGCGAGATGGAGAGTGTGATCGCACAGACTGGATTCAAGGGGGATTTCGCATCGTTTTGCGACTGGCTAAGGACTGACCAACGCTTTTTCTGTGCCACCGCGGCTGAACTGGTAACGAAGTATCGCGAGATCGCCAAGCGAGCGGACCCGGAACTGGCGAAGCTGTTCGGACGACTTCCCCGGTTGCCGTACGGTGTCATACCGATACCGCCGCACGAGGAGAAATCACAAACCACCGGCTACTACCAGCCCGGCTCGGTCAAGGCCGGTCGTGCCGGATACTATTTCGTGAATACCTACAATCTGCCCTCGCGGCCGATCTGGGAGATGGAGGCGCTTTCGCTTCATGAGGCGGTGCCGGGACATCATCTTCAGATCGCGTTAGCCCAGGAGATGGCGGAGTTGCCGGAGTTTCGCCGCTTCTCATGGATCACAGCTTATGGTGAAGGGTGGGCGCTGTACGCCGAAAGCCTCGGCAGGGAGATGGGGTTCTATCAGGATCCGTTCTCTCGTTTTGGCCAGTTGACATACGAAATGTGGCGGGCGATCCGATTGGTAGTTGATCCGGGAATGCATGCCAAGGGGTGGAGCCGTCAGCATGCCATTGACTATTTCAAAGCGAACTCGAGCAAATCGCTTCACGATATCGCCGTTGAGATCGATCGTTACCTGGTCTGGCCGGGGCAGGCGCTCGCCTACAAGATCGGTGAACTCAGGATCACCCGGCTTCGGAAGAATGCCGAGAAACTCCTGGGGGAGAGGTTCGACATCCGAGCCTTCCACGACGAACTGCTACGATATGGCTGCCTCCCGCTCGACACGCTGGAATTGCAGATAGGCAGATGGCTCGAACAGCAGAGCGCCGGTGCTTAGCCTTTCTCCGCCGTTATCCTACTGATATCGATCTTGCCAGTACGATTCATGATCAGGTGGGTCAGTTTGCGCACGATCTCGACGTTCTTAAACGGTTTGGTAATGTACCCGTCGGCTCCGGCGCCGATAGCGTCCTCACGGTTGAACTGTTCGCTGCTGCCGGTTATCATGAGCACCGGCAGTGTAGGTCGCTGATCCTTGATGGAGACCAGCAGGTCGAAACCGGACATGCCGGGCAGCACGATCTCCGAGATCACCGCCACCACGGGATTGGCGGCCAGTGCCTCCAGCGCCTCCTCACCGCTGTCGACCACGATCGAGGCGTATCCTTCGCGTTCGACAACCCGCTTGAGCAGATCGGCGATGGTCTTCTGATCGTCCACGATCAGAACGGTGTTGGCGTTCTCAGCGACCAGCTTCTTGACGTGCGCCAGCAGGTTCTCCTTGATGATGGGTTTCTTGAGGAAGTCACGGGCTCCCAGCTGGATGCTCTTGACAATGATATCGGGCGCGCCCAACGCGGAGCAGATGAGCACCGGCACTTTGCGGTAGCGCAGGTTCGAATGCAGGAAATTGAGCAACTCAAACCCGTCCTTGCTCGGCATCATGATATCGGCAATGATGAGGCGGATCGGACGCTGGGCGTCCAGCGCCTGAATCGCCTGTTTGACGGTGGCGGCCGCCACCACTTCGAATCCCTCGGGCGTGAGAAAACCATTGATCGTGCCCAGGGTCACCGGATCGTCGTCGACCACAAGTACTTTCATACCACCGGCCTCTTCTGAAGAGCCGCAAGCTCCTCGCTCAATCGGGTTGTCAATTCTCTCAGGCGCTGAAACCGCTCGGCCATACCGTCAAATGTACGGTTGTGCCCCATGGTCTCGATCTCCTGTGCGATGCTCATGACCGGTTGGGCCCTGAAGTTCGCGACCGAGCCTCGGAGTTTGTGCGCCAGTTGTTCGATCCGCGCGGCGTCCTGTGTTGTAACCGCGCTTTCCAGTTGTGCAATCATGTCGGGTGCGACTCGGAGGAAAATGGAAATGATCTCCTCGAGCAGAGCTCCGTCGCCGGCCACGATCTGGTCAAGGTCGGCCGGGTCGAAAAGGGAGGATGACAGCGAAAACGACGGAGAGGGTGCGCCGACCGGCGAGCCAGTCAAAGCGCCGCAATGGCGTTCGAGTATTTGCAGCAGCAGCCGGCTGTCGATCGGCTTAGGTATATAATCATCCATGCCCGCGGCAAGGCACTTCTCGCGATCACCGTCCATGGCGTGAGCAGTCATGGCCACGACAGGCAGGTGGTTCTCGTACAACTGCTCTGAGCGCCGGATCACCCGAGTCGCTTCGTAGCCGTCCAGATCGGGCATCTGGACATCCATGAGAACAAGGTCGTACGTTTGCCGCCCTGACTCGGTGATGGCGTCCAGTCCGTTCGCGACCATGGTCACCCGATGCCCCAACTTGGTCAACAGACGTCTGATCAGTTCCTGGTTGACGCGGGTATCCTCTGCCACGAGTATGTTCAGTGACCGGCTGGGTCCGGTAGATCGGGCCGCAGAAACCGCTTCTTGTTCTTTACCGTGAGTGTTTGCAGCCGTCACCGGTCGCGCCCGGCGGAGTGTCATCGTAAAATGGAAGGTGGTACCGGGTCCTCCGATCTCTCTGTCGCTATTGGTCGGGCTTTCCAGCCAGATCTGTCCCCCCATCAACTCGACGAGTTGTTTTGAGATAGTGGTCCCGAGTCCGGTGCCGCCATATCGACGGGTGGTGGAACAATCGGCCTGCACGAAGCTCGCAAAGATCGAACTCTGATATTCGGCTGGGATGCCGATGCCGGTGTCCGACACGGTAACTTCGAACGCGGCTCGTTGCTCATCGCACGTGGTCTGCTCGACCCGCACTCGGACTATGCCCCGCTCGGTGAATTTGATCGCATTGCTTATCAGGTTGACCAGTACCTGACGCAGCCGGGTCGGGTCTCCCACCAGACTCTCTTCAGCGCTGTCCGCCACTGAAATCACCAGCTCGAGTCCTTTCTCGCGGGCGATAAGGGCCGTAGTTTCTACCGCCTGACGGACGGTCTCGCGAAGACGGAAGGGGATCTGCTCCAGCATCATTCGCCCAGCCTCGATTTTGGAGATATCCAGCACGTCGTTTATGATCTCCAGCAGGTGGTCGGCCGATTCTCGAACCATCAGGAGATTAGTGCGCTGTTCCTCCGTCAGTGGCGTATCCAGTGTCAATTCGGTCAGACCGATGATGCCGTTCATGGGCGTGCGGATCTCGTGGCTCATATTGGCCAGAAACTGGCTCTTGGCACGACTGGAACTTTCAGCCATCTGGCGCGCTTCCTCGAGTTCCTTGACGAACAAGCGCAACTGATCTGCATCCCGTTCCTGCGCCTCTTTGGCGATTGTCACTTGTCGCACGGCCGCATCAAGCATCCGGTTTTTGGCTATGATTTCCTGCGCGTGGCGAGTTCTGAGTTCCTCCTGGGCCTTCTGCGCCGTGATGTCGTGGGCATGCACGACAAGGATAGGTCCGTTCGAGGTGTCATGCACATGAACCCGCAGTTCGACCGGTATCTCTGTGCCGTCCTTCCTTACGTGTCGTCGCTCCAGTTCTATGTGTCCGTGTTGCTCGGCAAGCTGCCGCGCCTGCTCGCCTTCTCTTTGCAGGGTGAACTCCCGATCGTAGAATTCGGGGGTCTGCCCGAGAAGCTCGTCGCGGGTGTAGCCCAGGATCGCCGCTGCCGTCTGGTTCAAGTCGATGATACGCATGGAGGGTATTTCGTGAAGGTAGATGGCATCGACCGCGTTGTCGAGCGCGGCCTTGAACCGCCCAACTTCTTCCATGCGCGCGTGCACGTCAGTGATGTCGTGGAGGTTAAGCACCAATGATGGCCGCCCATCCGGATCAATCACCGTTCGTTGGGCCGACTCGACTCGTCGCCACTCCCCGCCCTTGTGTTTTAGACGGAACTCCATTTGAATCGTTGTCTGGGCTGACAGGGTGCCGTCGAAGCCTTGAGGCGTGATCTGTCGCAGATCATCAGGGTGTATCAGATCGGTCAGTTTCCGCCCGGCCAGATCTTCCGGCGAGTACCCGAGGACTGTTTCGACAGCAGGGCTGACGTACCGGCAGATGCCAGTCGGTTCCAGTACGACGATGACATCGGAGATATTGTGAATCAATGACCAGAAGTACTCCTCGCTGCGGCGGAGCGCTTCCTCGGCTTTGACCCGATCGGTGATGTCCACAAACGCCTCAAGGAGGTGGTCACGGCCATTGAGCGTAATCCGTGTGACGCTCTTGATAATCGGAACTGTCGTACCGGCGGCAGTCAGCAATTCGCGTTGCGAATGATCGATGTTCTGATACAAATCTGTGACCGGGCACTGCCCTTCGTCTTTGTTGCAGATGAAGCGATGGCAGACTGACCCCTTGATCCGGTTCACCTCGAGGCCGATCATCGCCGCTGCCGCGGGGTTCACGTCGACGATCACATGTGTCTGGGCATCGATAACGAGCACGCCGGTTTGTATCGAGTCCAACACCTGCGCGAGGCGCTGTTCGCTGGCGCGCAACTCATTCTGCATCTGCCGACCCCGGGCGATCTCGTTGCCGAGTGATCGATTTGCCTCCGCCCACTCGGTGGTTCGCCGAGCGACCCGATCTTCAAGGTCGGCGTTGAGTTCCTGCAGGGCGCGCTCGACGCGTTGCCTCTCAGTCGCCTCCTGGTGCAATCGCTCGCGCTGGGAGAAGAACTCGGCAATGAGCTGCGCAAGCCGGCCGAAATCATGATCGGACAGGGGAATACCCGCCAGGTGCGCAGGATTGTCAGTCAGCAGACTCTCCGAGAGCAAGTTGAGCGGCGCGATCACCCAACGCCGTAACCCGATCGTCAGGATCACGATGAGGGTGACGACGAACCCCACGAGTACCAGCATCTCGGTATCGCCGACCGACCTGAGCTCAAACATGTGGTCGGTCGCAAATCCGTAGTGCAGGAGCCCGACCTTCTGTCCATCCGGATCCGTCAATACCCAGTCGATTCTCGACCTGTTTCCATCGGTCTCGGCATGTTCATGGCGGCTGATGGAATCGGGATCCGTGACCAGGCTGAATTGCCCTTGATGTTGGCTATCCAGTGAGGCGATCAATGCAGGCGTCCAGAGCCGTCCCGCCATGAAGTACCCGTTCGGCCTCGTGACCCGCAAGGTGTCGACGGTCGGTTGGATCGATGCTCCCCTGATTTCAAACAGGCCTTCTGGCGTGAGGCTGTAGAAATGACAGAACAGGGAGGTGTCAAATGTCTGCCGAAGAGTCTTCGGCGAGGCCGGCATGATGGAGGAGATCGAGAGCGATGAGTTCGTGGTCAGATAAAAAAGGCTGCAGTCTGGACGCAGGACCCAGACGGCGTCGGCGCCAAAAGTGGACAGCGCGGGATCCAAATAATTCCTGGCCCAGGTGGTGTCGCCGGTAGAAACGAACCGAACCAGATCATCCCAGAAACTGTAGTCATAGGCAAAAGCCCGAAGCCTCTCTCCCGACAACTCCAGAAAACCGGTGATCACGCGTTTGGTCTCGGACCGTTCCCGGTCGAGAAACAGCCCGAGCTGGCGCGTCTCCTGGCGGCTGTTCAGCCATAACGTAACACCCCCCAGAATGGCGACCGCCGAAACCAGGAACACCAGCTTCGTATGAGTCTTCAACGACCTCACAACTTTCTTCCCGGACCCTTGAATTCCCCTTCAGATTCCTATCGTTTTATATATCGGTCGGTTGGTCCGCCGGTATAGAGGCGTCGGAGAGCGGTGCATCTATTTTCCATAGTCCGATGGGCGCCGGGCAAGACAACAATTTTGCGTTTGCAGACACATGAATAGTGATGGACTGACAGGCCGAACCCTGCAGTCAGAGCGAGTGCAGATCACGACGGCGATGAAGTTGTATGGGGGGACAGCACCCTGCCGATGAGCTGCTTGAGCTGGTCGGGCGGAAACGGCTTCTTGAGGTACATAGCCGCGCCATGGGCAAAAGCACGCCCCTCATCAAGCTCAGGCTGGCGGGCGGTCAGGAATACGATCGGGACGGATGATAGCTGGGGTGACGTACGCAGTCGATCGGCTGTTTCGTAGCCGTCCATAATTGGCATGCTGACGTCCAGAATGATCAAGTCCGGTCGCCGCTCCACGGCCAGGCGAATGCCTGTTTCGCCGTCACCGGCGTCGATGACATCGTATTCCCCTTCCGCCAGGAGGTGCTGAATGAGCTTGATGACAATGGGGTCATCGTCGACCACCAGAATCGTTTTCCTCTGCCGGGGATTGCCTCCGCCGTGCCCTGCCCCGCTTTGTCTCTCTGAACTCATATTCAAGCATCTCAGGATCGTACGCATGATTGTCGGATGTTTTCGGGGTTTCTTGACTATGTGGGATGAACGAAGACCATGCGTCGGGGTGCCCCCCCAGCGACGTCTCATTTCCGCTTGTGCTCACCGCGTCAGGTGTGGTATGTTGGCGATGTCGCGGCCCGGACGACCGGTAGACACCGGGGGCGCGACGGCGTGAACCGCAACCACCCTTTGATGACACCGCCATGGCAAAACTGATAGGCACCGACGGCACCCGGTTATACTCGTTCCCGCTGGAACCGGGCAAGTATCTGATCGGCCGCAACCCAACCTGTGACTTTTGCATACCGGACAAAACGGTGTCGCGGTCGCATGCCGAGCTGGAAATGGCCCCATCCGGCGCCGAATTCTATCTGACCGATCTGGACAGCCACAACGGCACAACCGCGAACGGGCGTCGAATCAGCGTGCGCACCCAGATTAATCCCGGTGATATCCTTATGTTCGGGCAGGCGGAGTTCAAGATCACGCTGGACGATAAACAGGCATCCACGATGTCGTCCCTGCCGACCGCCCGGCTGGCTGACGGCAATTTCGAACAATCGGTGTTCTTGTCGCTGCATGAGGCCATGAAACCGTTGCCGAAGCGGGTAGCTGATATTCCTGAACTGATGCCGACCCTGTTTGAAATGGCCCGCACGCTGGTGTTGCCGGAGCCGAGAGAATCCATGCTGCAGCGTTCGCTTGGCATGGTGGCCAAAGTGATCCCGGCCGAACGGCTGGCTGTCCTGTTCGTCTCCGACAACCAGGATGAGGTGTATACTGCCGCGACACTCCTGCCGGAGGGGAAAGATCCCGGTTCGTTCAGCCTCTCGCGCACGATCCTGAAAGACCTCCTCGGCAACAAGACAGCTATCCTGATCGGGAATCCGTCGGAGGACCCCCGTTTTGCCTCGCAGCAGTCGATCATCATGTCGGCGCTGAAGTCCGCCATGGCGGTGCCGCTGTTCGATGAGGCCAGGGTGCTGGGGATCCTCTACGTGGATACCACCAACCCGATGCACCGGTACAGTAACGAATATCTGCATCTTTTGGCCACGTTCGGAAACATCATCGCCTCACGCCTGGTCAACTACACGCTATTGCAAGAGCGCGAAGAACGACACGCCCTGGATATGGAACTCCGGCGAGCGTCCTCGATACAGAAAAATCTCCTGACCACAAGCGCTCCCGCGTTCAGGGGATACCGGATCCACGCGTTTCAGAAACAGTCGCGCTCGGTCGGCGGCGATCTCTACGACGTGACGGTGCTGCCGGATGGACGGCTCGTGTTTCTGGTGGCTGATGTCAGCGGCAAAGGAATGGGAGCGGCCCTTCTGATGTCGAATATCCTGGCGGCGTTCCGAATCCTGTATGGCGGGTCAGGATTTGAGTTGGGTGAAGTGGTCAGGCATGTGTCCACCCAGCTCCTGCGTTACAGCGCGCCGGAGGACTTTGCGACCCTGTTCATCGGCATCGCGAATCCCGACTCCGATCAGATCAGTTTCATCAACGCCGGGCATAATCCGCCGCTTCTGGTGCGGCGCGACGGCACCAGGGAATATCTGCAACCCTCCGGCACGATGATCGGGGCTTTCGATTTCAGTGCCTGGAATGTCGAGACTCAACGGTTGTTCGACGGCGACTTCGTGTTTATTTTCACCGATGGTGTTACTGAAGCGATGAAAGGGGATCAGCAGTATTCGGATGAGCGGATGGAGCGGCTGGTGATCGAAGCCAGAGATATGGAACCGGCGGAACTCGCCCGGCGTCTGATGGCGGATATCGATGCGTTCGTGGGTGATGCCCCGCGATCGGACGACATTACCATGCTTATACTCAAGAGGGATAGCCGATGCTAAGTTCGGGCCAGTCTTTGGCGCAATTTCGTATCGTCCGGATGCTGGGCGAGGGGGGGATGGGTCAGGTATATCTGGCCGACGATCAGAATTTGCACCGGCAGGTGGCGCTCAAGGTGCTGTCGCCGGAGTTTGTCGGCGATATGGAGCGATTGGAGCGGTTTCAACGGGAGGCCAAGACCGCCGCACAAATATCCCACCCGCACGTCATGGCGATCTATGACCTGAGCGTGGCGCCCGATCCCGCCAGCGGACGCGACCTCAGTTTCATTGTGATGGAGTATGTCAAGGGACGATCTCTGTCGGAATATCTGAAAGGCAGGTCGGGAGACCTGGCGGCCGTGGCGCGGCAGGCCGAGAAGATAGCATCCGGGCTGGCGGCCGCGCACAAGATCAACGTGGTGCATCGCGATATCAAGGCAGACAATATCCTTGTCGATGAGGACGACCAGCCGAAGATTCTCGATTTTGGTCTGGCCAAGCCGCTTGACCCGGTGTCATTTGGTGAGAAACAGGGGGGCACGCAGACGGTTTCGCGCGAGCTGACGAAAGCCGGAAAGATTATGGGGACCGTCTCCTATATGTCGCCGGAACAGATACGCGGCGAAGCCGTGGACACCCGCAGCGACATCTTCTCATTCGGTGTCCTGCTGTACCGGATGGCCACCGGTGAGTTCCCGTTTGCTGCAACAACTGAGGTGTCTACCCTGGCGAAGATACTCGAGTCGCGGCACGAGTCGCCGCGCGTCAAAAACGACGCGGTGCCGCCTGAGATGGAGCGGATCATCGACAAGTGTCTGCAGAAGGACGCCAATGACCGGTATCAGGACACGCGCGACCTGGTGGTGGATCTTCGCAATCTCAGGCGCCAGTACGACAGCGGTGTGACCGACCGTGTGTCGACAGTGACCGACCGTCCGACCGAATCCAGGCGCAACTTCTTTGTCAGCCTTGGCTGGAAGCAGATCGTGCTGATCATGTTCGTGCTTTCGCTTGCGTGGGCTTTCATCATGTCGCGTTCGAGACCGGACGGTTCTGGCTCCGGCTCGCAAGCGATAGCTGGTGAAAACGCACTGGCCATCCTCAGTTTCGATAACAAAACGGGAGACGCGACTTTGGACTGGCTCCAGACCGGCCTGCCGGAAATTCTGTTGACCGATTTGTCGCAGGACCCATCCGTCAACTTGATCAGCCGACAGCGCATCCTGGACAATTTGAACGAGGCGGAACGAAAGCAGATGGGGGAGGGGTCACACGAAGCCTGGACAGAAGCCGCCAAAGGAATGGGCGCGACAACTGTTCTGACGGGTTCGTATTACAAGCTGGGGAATCGCATTCGAATTGATGCGCGGCTTGAGGACCTTGCAACGGGCAAGATTCTGCTTGGCGAGAAAGTTGTGGGGGATGATCCGTTCGGTCTGGTCGACAGCCTGACCGACAAGATTGCCGCCTCGCTCAATCTTCGCCACCCTGTGGATGCCCGCAGCGTGGCCACTTACACGTCGTCGTCACCGGAAGCATATCGCAAGTATCTCGAGGGGATGGAGCTGTTCAGCTCACAGTTGCATGATCAGGCCATAGCCAAGTTCAACGAAGCGATCGCCATTGACTCCACTTTCGCGCTTCCCTATATGCGGATCGGCATGGCCAGTGCGTTTCAAAGCAAAATGCAGGTAGGAGCACATTACCTGGCGCTGGCCAAGAAGTTCCAGGATAAGCTGCCGCCGCGTGAGCAAACGCTTTTGGATATCTATGCCGATATCTGGCTGAATCGCAAGTTCAACGATGCCTTTGCCAAGATGGAGGCGATGGTGCGCAGCTATCCGGATGACTACGAAGCACGAACGATCTACGGTATCCTGATTAACGAATTTCAGCAGGATACGACCAAAGCCTTTGCACAGTTCGACTCAGTGCTCGCAACCAACCCCGGTTTTCAGATGGCGCTTGGCTACCTAGCCGAGCAGAACGCGCGGTACGGTCACTACGATGTGGCACTGGAACACATTGGCCGAATCAAGAAATCTCATCCCGAGTCACCTCTGCCATATCGGTTGGCCGCGGATGTGTACCGACGCATGCTCAAGATCAGTGAAGCAATCACGGAATACCAGACGTTGCTGAGCAAGCACCCGGAAGAAACCGACGCCCTGGTGAACCTGAGTTTCCTGTATATTCGCAAGCGAGATTTCAGAGCGGCGGAAGAGGCGCTGGAGTCCTACCGGACGGCAGCGGCCAACGACCCGTACAAACTCGAAGAGTACTGGGATGACAAAGCAATTCTGGTCGACTGGTCCGGCCGGTTCAACACGGCGCTTCAATATCAATTCGAGCGACTGAACCAGGCCAGAAGAACCGGCGACAGCATGCATGTCGTCAATGCTCTCAACAGCATCGCGAATCGCCAGGAGCAGCTCGGACGGATTGACAGCAGCCTGTATTACTACGAACTGGCTGACTCGTGGACAGTGAGCACTCAGATTTCCTCCTACCCCATCCAGTTGGTGGCGGCCGATCCTAAGAACGAACCGAAAGCTCGCCCGCTATTCAAGGCCGATGTCTCCAATTTTCGTTCCCGCATCCCATCGGATCTGTGGCCGATAGCCGATGCCCTTGAGGAAATTTTTGAAGCCCATTGCGCGGTGGATACCGCCCGTCTGATCAAGGGGCTGCGCGCCATTATCGATGTCCAGAAAGAGCGAGGCTCCAGCAATATTCGAGAACTGGGCTATACGTTGATCGCCAACGGCCAGTACAAAGAAGGCAGGGAATTGCTGGAGCAGTTCGTGTCTGGCAAGCATGAATCGTCATCAGGCTATTACTATCCTATGAACTTGTACATGCTGGGGAAAGCCAGTGAAGGGCTCGGCGAAAACCAGGACGCCGTCAAATATTATACCGAGATGCTTTCATACTGGGGGACGCCCGAGGTCGAACTCAAAGAAATCAAGGATGCCCGCGCGCGGCTGGCCAAACTGACGAGTTGACGTACGATTAAGGCCGCCCCCAAGAGTATTATCAACGCATGGAATTCCTGACCGGCTTGTTCGACCTCTTTCTGCATCTGGATAAACATCTGGCTGAGATCATAACGGACTATGGCGTCTGGACATACGCCATCCTGTTTCTGGTGATCTACATGGAGACCGGGTTCGTAGTGACGCCATTTCTTCCGGGAGATTCGCTGCTGTTCGCGGCCGGATCGTTTGCCGCCATCGGATCGTTCAATCCGATTTTTCTCTATGTCCTGCTCTGTTGTGCTTCTATCGCCGGTGATTCCACCAACTATTGGATTGGGCACTTTATTGGGCCGAAAGTGCTGGCCAAGGAGAACAGTCGGATTCTGAAGAAGAAGTATCTTGATCGGACGCACAAATTCTATGAGAAGTATGGAGGCAAGACGGTGATTATCGCCAGGTTCGTGCCGATTGTCCGTACGTTCGCGCCGTTTCTGGCCGGCGTGGGGGCCATGAACTATCCGCGGTTTATTGTCTTCTGCGTGATTGGAGCGCTTCTCTGGGTGGGGGGCTTTGTCTGGGCCGGATATTTCTTCGGAAACCTTCCGTTCGTGAAGGACAATTTTTCGATCGTCATCGTGGCCATCATTCTGATATCAGTGCTGCCGGGGGTGGTGGAGTATTTCCGCCACAGGAAAAGGAGTTTATAGTCCGTTCGGCTTGATTGAACACAATAAGGGGCTGGGTCGTCTGTTTAAGAGAGTGATGGGGGAATGGCTTGACGGGAATAGTATGAAACCATTGATCGGAATCGCGGCCGCGATTGTCCCGACGCTCTTGTCAGGGTGTGTCTTCCATTCTCGCGCGCCGCACACTGCCATTCTGACCGGGCGAATCGTCGATTGCCGGACCGGGGAGCCGATCTTCGGAGCCTCCGTACTACTAGTGGGCACCACGATTGGTGCGATGTCGCAAAGTGACGGCTCTTTTGTTGTGCCAAAGATACAACCGGGGACATACGACTGTGCGTTCTCATCTGTAAGTTATGAGAAGATGCAGATCCAGAGAGTCGCTATTATGAGAGGAGTGGTGTCGTGTGGTGACGTCGCCCTTTTACACTCTGACCCAGTCGGCCTCATAGCTTCAATTGACACCGCTGACACCGTTCCACCATTAGTGGCTGACCTGTACAATCGACGACTTTTCACGTATGAGGATTCTCTAATAAGACGCGCTGAGGGACAGAAGCTGTTCGATGAGGTCGCTGCCGTTCACTTGCGGAATCTGCAGTTCCTGTTGACAGGTGAAGCCGATTCCCTGGCGTCCAATCTTGATTCCATCTATGCTGATCTCGTAGAGGGTAGCCGCGTACGATACGACACCGCCAGAATCACCCAATTCAGAGGCCTCTTCAAATCACGATCCTACAGCAGACTCCGTGGAGTAGCAATGGCCAACTTAGTGGATTTCTCTACCCCTGATTACTATCTCGTCACGAAATACACACGCTGGAATCACTTGAAACTGGGCGCAAGCTACGCGTTGGGTCTCTTGCGCCAAGGCGACGTCATCGTGGCCTTTCGTTCAAAAGACCCCGAACTACTCCCTTTCGGATGGATTGGCGCTTACAGGTTCATTGAGCGCAGATGGATCATGGTCGCTGCAGCACTACCCTGCCGCTGTTGATCTTCCTAATTCCCCCGAACGAAAAACGGCGCCCATTTTTCGAGCGCCGTTCTCTTTTTCAATCTATAAAACAGGTTACGCTTCAGCCGCACCTGCCTCGGGGGCAGAGTCAGTCGGAGGCGGGGTTTCCGCCTGGGCGGTCGCTCTGAGTTCCTCCGGCATCGCTTCCGCCATGGCCCGGCTGGCCGAGGTCGGATGCTGTGCCAGATACTGCTCAAACTCGGCCCGCTCCCGCTTCTTGTAGTACACTACCACCGACAGAATCACCTTGTGCTGATTCTTGTCGAACTCGATGACAGTAAGCGGGATCTGCTCACCTTCACGGAACACGCCGGTCGGGTCGGTCAGGTCGCGTCCGGCCAGCTGGGCGACCGGCACGAATCCCTCCAGACCTTCGCCCAAGTCCACCACGACCCCGCGATCCAGTACCTTGGTGACCATACCAAGACACTCGGCGCCGATGGAGAACCGCTTGGCCAGTTCGGGCCACGGATCATCCATGAGCTGTTTGAAGCCGAGGGAGATGCGACGGTTTTCGTGATCGATCTTGAGCACTTTCACGTCGACCTTGTCCCCCTTCTTCATGATCTCAGATGGGTGCTGTACCCGCTTGGTCCAGGACATGTCGGAGATGTGCACCAGACCATCGATCCCTTCCTCGAGTTCGACAAAGGCGCCGAACGCGGTCAGGTTGCGCACCTTGCCGGCTACAACTTTGCCGATCGGGTACTTCCCTTCGATAGTAAGCCACGGATCCGGCTCCATCTGCTTGATGCCGAGCGATATCTTCTCGTTCTCTTTGTCGATGGAGAGCACCACGGCATCAACCTTGTCGTTGACGTTCATGATCTTCGACGGGTGCTTGATATGCTGGGTCCAGGACATCTCGGAAATGTGAATCAATCCCTCTATGCCTTTTTCCAGCTCGACAAACGCACCGTAATCGGTGATAGAGACAACGCGGCCGGTGAGCCTGGAACCAACCGGATACTTCTCCTCGATATTCTCCCACGGGTACGGAGTCATCTGTTTCAGACCAAGTGAAATGCGCGAGGTCTTGTCATCGTAGTCGAGAATCTTGACGTCGATCTTCTCGCCCAGGGTCACCATCTCGCTGGGGTGACGAATCCGTCCCCACGACATATCGGTGATATGCAGCAGGCCGTCGACACCGCCCAGGTCGATAAAGACGCCGAAATCGGTGACGTTCTTGACGATACCCTGGCGAATCTGGCCGACCTGGATCTCGCGAAGCAGGTTGGCGCGCATGCTTTCACGCTCTTCCTCGAGCACCACACGGCGCGACACCACGATATTGCGGCGGCTCTTGTTGAGCTTGATGATCTTGACATCGATCATCTGGTTGATGAGAGCGTCGAAATCCGGAACCTGCCGCAGCGATATCTGCGAGCCGGGGAGGAAAGCGTCGACTCCCATGATATCCACCACCACGCCTCCCTTGATACGGCGGGCGATCTTCCCCTGGATCGTCTCGCCGGAATCATGCACCTCGCGGATCCGATCCCAGACGCGCATGAAGTCGGCCTTCTGTTTGGACAGAATGAGCTGACCATTGGCATCTTCGATCTGCTCAAGGTAGACATCGATCGGGTCGCCAACCTTGATGTTCACCGGAACGGTGAACTCGTTGATCGGGATGATCCCCTCGGATTTGAAACCGACATCGACAATGACGTCGGTCATCGTGACGCCGAGCACCCGGCCGCGGACGATCTCACCTTCCTTGATGTCCTTGATGGTGGAATCATACATCTGGACCATCGCGTCGTACTCCGCCTTGTCGTAGACAACGCCGGAGACATCGGTGATCTTGACCGCCTGTACCTCAGTGGGTTCGGCCGGCATCGAAATCTCGATGCGACCCTTGGCTTTTTCGACGACGCGTTGACGACGGGTGGTCAGCGCGCGATCAAGCTGCTCCCGCTGGCGAACAACCGCGGCGGAAACATCTTCCACCTCGGTGGGAGACCGCTTGACCAATTTAGTTTTGACTTTGACAGTCTTCCTGGCCGTCGACGCTTTTCGTTTGCTCGTCTTGGCGTCGAACGTCGGTTTGGTGGGCTTTTTGGCTACTGCCATCGTGCCTGTAAGAACCTCCTTAAAACCGCCCGATAGTTTGGATTTTTTCCCCGAAAGGAAAACTATCGAACGTGACTTCTTATGATCTGGTGATTACCACGCGAACAGTAAGAAGTTAGCTATGCTATATACCCAATTCCCGGCCAAAGCCAAGTGGATTTTTGGGGTGGCTGCTTAGTTTTCTCGGCAACGTGGGGAAATCACTTTAGGTCGAGGGTACGGTCCCGAATTTCGCCGATCCGCCCCATTATCGCTTCGGAGATCCTCTGGTAGCTCTCTTTTCCATCGGAGAAAGAGGCCGCCCAGTCCGCTGCAAACGGTTCACCATAGACAATCTGCAGCCGGATTCGCCCCAGAAGGCAGTCCTTAAGTCTGTTGGAGCCATAGACATATCCGGGCACAATCGGACACTTGGCCCGCATGGCCAGAAGTCCCACTCCTGGTTTTGGGTCAAGAAAACCGTCCCGCTTTGAACGAGTGCCTTCAGGAAATATGGTCAACCCGTAACCGCTACGTATCACCTCTTCCGAGAGTTCGAGAGCTGCACGATCGACGGTCCCGCGTTTGACCGGCAGAGCGTTGGTGCGGCGAATGATAGCTCCGAACAGCTTGTTTCTGAACAACTCCTGCTTGGCGAAGAAGTAGACCTGCCGTGGCGCCCAGCTCCCGACCAGCGGTGGGTCGTACCAGGATATGTGGTTGGTGGCCAGAATGAACCCGCCGGATTTTGGGAAATGCTCCTGACCGGTCACTTTGATGCGAAAGACCAGTTTGGAGATGATCCGGGTCAGCGACCAACCGGTGTAATAAAGGATTTTCATTTTCGGGAAAGCACACGTTCCAGAAGCGCCACGATATTTGCCACTTGTTCGTCGATCGTCATATCGGTCGTGTCGATAGTGAAAGCGTCACCGGCTTTTTGGAGAGGGGAATGTTCGCGGCCGGAATCGAACGCATCGCGTCGCTTGAGGTCGGCAATCTGCTCATCGAGCGTGGTGGTGATCCCCATTCTGGCCAGGTCGAGCATCCGCCGCTCTGCCCTGGTCTCGACGGAAGCATCCAGATACACTTTGATGTCCGCGTGTGGAAACACGACGGTGGTGGTGTCTCGTCCTTCGGCGACGATCGAGCCGTTCTTGCCGAGTTCCATCTGCCGTGCCACCATTGCTTCTCGCACCGCCTTGTGAGCCGACACCTCTGAAACATGGCGGGTCACTTCCGGTGTTCGTATCGCCGCGGTCACCTCGACACCGTCGACAAACACGCGGTTGACATCCTCATGCGTCTCGAATGTGATCTTCATTTTCTGCGCGACGGCGGCAAGTCGGGGGGCATCGTTGGGAGCGATGCGGTTCTGGAGCGCAATTTGTGTCACCGCGCGGTACATGGCGCCGGTGTCCAGGTAGTTGTAGCCGAGGCGGGCCGCCAGGATCTTGGCGGTTGTCGATTTTCCCGACCCGGCGGGCCCATCGATGGCGATGATGCGCCCCTTCAGCTTGGCAGAGTGATATTTCTGTTCGGCCATGGGGGGAAGGTACGTGGCGGCGAACAGACCGTCAAGCTGCAGCCTTCATTGCTGATACAGAACGTCAGAGAATCGTTTGGACTTTGGCGATGCAGGCCTTGGTATCATTCGCTGGGGAGTTGACAACGGAGGAGACCTCGTAGAAGTCCATCTGCTCGGCTGGGTACGGGCGAAGCAGGGTCGTAAGCCCTGTGAGATCTGCCGCCTCACGGGTGAGCCAAAGGTTCTCGGAGTCCCGCGGCAGGATCACCGGCATGCGGTTGTGCACCTTTGCGGCCAGTTCGTTGGGGGAGGTGGTAATGATCGTGAACGATTCAAGGACCAGATCATCGGGACCCATCCATTGATCGAACAGCCCGGCAAATGCAAACGGTTCGCCATTCTTGAGCACGAACCGCACCGGCACTTTCCCCTTGCCGCTTGGTTTCAATCGCCATTCGTAGAATCCGTCGGCGGGCACCAGGCAGCGCGTGCGTTCAAGCGGACGGCGGAAGCTCGGCTTCTCAGCCAGAGTTTCGGAACGGGCGTTGATCATCTTGTTGCCGATAGTCTCATCTTTAGACCAGTGTGGCACCAGCCTCCAGCGCATGGATCGCACTTCGCGGCGATTTCCCTGAACGATAACGGGCGCCGACTGTCCGGGGGTGACATTGAAGCGCGGTGCTGTCAGATGATCGCCGAAGTTGAGCTGGAAGCGCTCTTCCCAGGCCTTGATGGCCGACGCGAGTGTGTACCTGCCGCACATGCCGAGTTCTACTCCCCTTCCTCCGGCGAACCAAGTTTTTCAACTTTCATACGCATAATGCGGTTCTTGTCTTTGGCCAGAACGGTGAGTTTGGCGTCGGCAAGCTGCACCGACTCATATCGATCCGGGACCCGCCCAGCCTCGTCGATGAACAGCCCGGCTATCGTTTCAGCTTCTTCCTCAGGCAGCTTAGTTCCGAGTAACTCGTTCACCTCCCCCGGCCAGACGGAGCCATCGGCATGTACTACGGTCTCGGATAGCTTGAGCACGGGGGGCGCCTCGGCGTCATACTCGTCCTGGATTTCGCCCACCAACTCTTCGAGAATGTCCTCAAGCGTTACTATTCCGGCAGTGCCGCCGAATTCATCGAGAACGACAGCGAGGTGCGCTTTGCCGCGTTGGAATTGGTGAAGTACCCGCGTGAGCGGCATCGAGTCCGGAACAAACACCGGGTCGCGCATGAGCTTCCGGACATCCAGCTGCGACCGCTCGGTCAAATCAGTCAGTAGGTCTTTGGTATACAACACTCCAACGACGTGGTCGACCGTGTTCTCGTACACCGGGTACCGGCTGTAGCCATTTTCGGCGATGATCTTCATCGCTTCCTGGGGCGATGCGTCGGCCGCGATGCCGATAACATCAGTTCGGGGCTTCATGGCGCGACGAACCGTGGAGTCGGTGAAGGCAAAGACCGACTTGATGAACTCCTCCTCCGTGATCTCGAACAATCCCCGCTTCCGCCCCTCCACGATGATATGTTCGACCTCTTCTTCGCTGATTACTCCGGTCTCCGGATCCCGCCTGACACCGAGCAGACGTACGATCAAGCGGGCCACCCCGCTCAGCACGCGTGCGAACACGTACGTGGTCTTGTAAAACAGATTGATCGGACCGGCAACCAGTCGGGCGTATTTCTCGGGATAGGATAATGCGACATACTTGGGGACCAGTTCCCCCAATACGACCGAAAGAATGGTGATCGGTACAACGACAGTAAGCACCGCCAGCGCCGACGCACCATTGGCCACGAAAGTAATGCTGCTGGCGCTGTAGTACTTTTCCAGCGATGCCACGATGGTGGCACCCGAGAACACGCCGACTAACGCACCGACCAGGGTGATGCCCACCTGGATGGTCGCCAGAAATCCTTCGGGATTGTCGTGAAGGCGAGAAGCGGTGGCAGCGCCGAATTTCCCTTCGTCGACTTTCTGTCGCAGTTTGGTTTTGCGGCTGGCAATAACTGAGAATTCGGAAAGGGCGAAGAACCCGTTTGCGAGGATCAGAATGACGATCGCGCCGATCTCAAGAGCAAGGAGGCTGTCCATATCAGACAGCCACCTTTCTCACGTTGTTTGAACGGGGAGCCGGAGGCTCGGTGGAACCATCAGCCGACATACGGTTGATACACGGCGGTTTGAGCCAGTTCCTGTAGTTTGGCGATCCGCTTTTCGACCGGTGGATGGGTGGAAAACAGCGAAGTGAGTCCCTTTCCCGAGAGCGGATTGGCGATCATCAGGTGAGCAGTCGACGGATGCTGATCCAGGTTCATGCGCACCGGCGCGGTGTGGAGCTTCTTGAGAGCCGAGGCCAGAGGCAGAAACTTGCCCGTGATACGCCCCCCTTCGGCGTCGGCGCCGTATTCACGCTGACGCGAGATGGCGAATTGGATGATTATCGCCACCAGCGGCGCCACTATTGCCGCCACCAAAAGACCGATGCCGCCGCCGCGGTTATCATCGTCGCGCCCCATGCCGCCGAAAATGGCGCTGAAACGCGCAAACTCCGCAATAAGGCCGATCGCGCCTGCGAATGTCGCCGCCACGGTGCCGATCAGCATGTCCTTGTTGCGGATGTGGGCAACCTCGTGCCCGATAACTCCCTCGAGCTCATCTTCGTTGAGAAGCTCCAATAGTCCCTCGGTGGCAGCTACCGCCGCGTGGTCGACATCACGACCGGTGGCAAAGGCGTTGGGCGCACGACTCGGTACAATGTACACTTTCGGCATCGGCATCATTGCCTGAGTGGCGACTCGTTTCACCACGCGGAACAGCTTGGGGTGATCCGCCTCCTGCACCTGTCGGGCACGGTACATCTTCAGCACCATCTTGTCCGAAAACCAGTAGGCAAAGAAGTTCAAGCCGGTCGCCACCAGGAACGCGATCACCATGCCCTGCGTGCCACCAAACATATTGCCCAGCCACATGAACAGTGCCATGAGGACGAGCATGAGTATTGTCACTTTGAAGCCGTTCATATCGTCAATCCTCTCACTTTTCGAACCTCGGCCACAAGGCCGACCGACACTCAATATATTGCGCCAGAATTCGAAAAGTTTCCAAAATCGGACAGACCCGTCTTCAACGCCACAATGTGCTCTGTAAGCTCAATCATCTGAACCGTTTCCGGCGAGTGCGACCAAATTCGATCGGCTCGTCGGGCGTGGTCGGCTCAGGCGTATCCGGAGTGACAGCACTCTGTGACGGTTCAGCCGTTGACTCGTTCCCGGCGCTGTCCGAGCGGGTTCGCTCAAAACGTCGAGCACGCGTACGGCCGTATGTCACTTCGGCATCGTCGACTTCGGCATTATGTACGTCCGACCCAGAACCAGCAGTGCCGGCTTCTTCGTCGGAACGATCGGTGGTGTGGCGAGATACCTCGGTATCCTCAGCCTCTTCGGTGCGTGGCCAGGTTTCGGTCCGCTCGTCGCTTCCCAGACCGATTGATTCCGAGGTCAGTTCGGCAGCCGGTTCAGGCTCCGGCAGTGGCGCCGGTACCGGGAGATCTCGTTGCTCAGTTGACTCCGGTTCGGAAACATGGCGTGGGTAGCCGGAATCGCGATGATCTCGTCGTCCGCGGGGCGGGCGGCGGTCTCGCCGGCCGTGCCGGTCATCCCGATGTGGTCGGTCTTGACCGCGCGAGGGTTCCTCGGTGCGACGCGGTTCGGTCGGCGGCTCCATCATGACCGCTTCCACATGTTCTCCCTCGATCACGGGGCTCGATTTATCGCTCACCGCAAAAGGAGACCGACGGTCAAAATCCCGGCGTCGTTCCGGCGGGCGGTCGCGCCTTTCGCTGTCACGCCGCGGACCGCGATCACCAGGACGGCCTCCGAACTGCCGGTCCCGGCGGAACGGTTCGCGCTCTTGCGGGCGCCCCATCGGGCGGTCCATTTGGCGCGGTCGGTCCTGTCGGAATCCTTCGCCACGAGGCGAAAAAGTCTCGCCCGGTCGTTGGCCCTGCTGCTCGACCACACGTGCAACGATGGCGGCGCCTACCGCGTCACCCCAAACGCCCGCCTTAACTCGGAACCGGTCGATGATCCAATCGACCAGCAGGATCAAGCCGAGTCCGGCGAAGGCCGCGGGCGGGAAGTCTGCGATAGCCAGCACGCCGGCGACGGTCAGAAATGCGGCCGACGGCAAACCGGTGGCGGTCATGGACAAGAGAATCGAAGAAACCACGACCAACAGTACCTGTCCGGCGCCCAAGTCGACCGCAAAGGCTTGCGCGATGAACATAGTGGCGACCACCAAATAGAGTGATGTCGCGCCCATGTTGACCATGGCGCCAAACGGAAGCGCCAGGCCGCCGGCACGCTGGTCGACTCGGTTTTTTTCAGTAACACACTGATATGTTACCGGGAGCGTGGCAGCCGGTGATGATGTCGCAAAGGCGGTGGCCAGCGCCGGCACCATATTGCTCAGGTACTCAAACGGCGGTCGTTTGCCGGCAAATTTGAGGATCAAGGGTAACGCGACACCTGCATACAGCAACAACCCCACTACCATCGTGACCGTATACATGGCCAGATTGCCGCCGGCGCCCGCGACCGACTCAGGATTTTGCGCTACGATAGTTCCCACCAAGGACAGAAGACCGATCGGCGCCACTTTCAGGAGAAGCGTAACCAGCCGGAACAGTGCTTCTCGCAATTCGTGAAAGAAATGAATGGCCGTGCGACCGCGCGGGCCAAGCGTGACCAGAATGCCCCCTACGAACAATGCCAGGAGGACGTGTCCGAACAAATGTCCCTGGACGATCGCCAGGATCGGATTGTCCGGAATGAGGGTGGCGAAGAAGTCGGTCAGGGTGCGGACCTCTGGCGCCGGCAGTCCGGCCGGGATCTGCGCGCTGGAGGCATTCATGCCCTCGCCCGGCGAGATCAGGCCAACCGCTGCGAGACCGATGAGGGCGGCGACAATGCTGATCGCCACGTAGTAGGAAATTGTGACCGCTGCCATGCGGCCGATTCGGCGTGTGCCGCCAAGTGCGCTGATGCCGGCAATAAGGCTGGTGATGAGCAGCGGCACCATGATGATACGGAGGGCGTTAAGAAACAGCCTGCCGACAAAACTGGTGGCAAGCATAACGCTCGGCACAAAGTAGCCGAGGAGTCCGCCGAGGAGCACGCCCACGAGCATCCCGAGCAGAACCAGGTTTGAGATTTTACCTCTCATAACGCTTCATACAATGTGACTCGCTCTCAGTGTTGTGATCCAACCGCCATATTCTTGCTTTCGGTCAAGCGAGCCACGGTTTAGACTACTTGGGTTGGGTTGATCAGTGGCGCCCCATGGCGCGGTGATATCCCCGGTTGGATCGCTTCGCGAACTGTCGACCCCTCGGTGCAAGGTACCTTCACGGGTCCGGACAGCCTGATTACGGCGGCCTCGCCGCCTATCGCTTAACTCCAAAGCGACGTAACGATATGTGACCGCTAAAGATATGGCAAGTGGTTTTTGGAATGACCGGTGGGCCGGATTTCAGACCCCCAGCCCTTTGTTCAGCCGCTCCAGGTCGCTGCCCTGACCCATCACCACCAGTATGTCGTTGCCCGCAATCGGTGTCTGCGAGGCAGGATTGAGGACCATTCGGTTCGCACCCTGCCTGATACCGACGATGGTGACGCCGTAGTCTCGCTTGAGGTTTGAATCCGAGAGACTCTTGCCGACGAACGGTGAGCTCTCCGGTACTCGGATCTCTTCGACGAACAATCCTTCTTCACCGCCAATCGCCATCCGCATGAAATCGACTACATTGGGTCGGAGCGCTGCCATGGCCATGCGAGTACCGCCGAGCACGTGCGGCACGACCACATGATTGGCGCCCGCGCGAAGCAGCTTCTTTTCGCCGTCTTCGTACTCGGCGCGTGAAATAATGGTGAGCGAGGCGTTCAGGTAGCGCGCGGTCAAAATAAGATAAACGTTCTGCGCCTCTTGTGGCAGCGTGGTGATCAGGGTTTTGGCGCGGTCGATCCCAGCTTGTTTCAGTACCTCTTCTTCGGCGGCATCACCGGTGACGAACGGATACCCGGCGTTCTTCACCTGGGCCAGAGCCTCGGGCTCTTTTTCGATCACCACGAACGGCGCCTTCTTGAGAGCGAGTTCCTGCGCCACCTGCCGGCCGACGCGCCCGTAGCCGGCCACGATACAGTGTTCATTCATCTTCTGGATCATATTATTCATCTTCCTTCGTGTCACCATTTCGCCGAACTGGCCCTCGATAACCACCTGTCCGATCACCGAGGCCACGAACCCACCCAGCGCCACGCCGAACAGGATGAGCACCATGTCGAATAGTTTGCCGTTCGACGAGAGCGCCTCCACTTCACCGTAGCCAACGGTCGAGAGGGTAATGACGGTCATGTATACGGCGTTGAGCGGGCTCATGCTCTCGATGACCATGAACCCAATCGTTCCAGCGATCAGAAGCGTCAGGAACGCCAGCAAGGCGAGTTGAAGTTTCTTGCCGGCGCTGAAGTGGTGATTGGCGTTCATTCCTGGCATGGCTGGCCGGATAGTAGGCACTATCGGTGGGAAACGCCACTCTAAAACACTCGGGCGGCGGGCGTCTCTGCCCGACACCTGAGTCGACTCAAGAGTTCTGCAAGGCAGGAAACGATCTCGGCCCCTCACCTGTCGCTTCGCGACATCCTCTCCCCAAAGGGGAGAGGAATTTGTCTGGAATATTAGTAGCGAGCCCACAATCTTCTAACGAAACACTGTCATTATTCTAAGTCCGTTCGACGGGTATTCTTCTGCCTTCTGAGGAAGGTAGCCGCAGGAGCCGTCCCACGCGAAGTCGACGGACCGGATGGGGGAAATGGCAGAAAAGGACGAAGAAATTTTGATACTGGCTGGACCCTGTTGTCATTTTGTCGGTCCCAGATTACCTTTCTATCAAGCACGCCGTTTGCGTGGGAGGGGAGCGATGTATACTATGCCTGTTGGTACCAGTCCGGGTAGGGTCTTTGTTCGGTATCATGCGCCGATGCTCTTTTTCGCGTCGGCGATCATAACCGTCTCGTCAATTCCGGACCTCAAGGGTCCGCAACTGCAGTTTATTCCCTTCGACAAGCTGGCCCATTTTCTTGAATACGCAGTTTTTGCGATTCTGGCTTATCGCTCCTTCTCGCAATTGGTCCCCCAGATGAATCTCGACCTTGCGTATGTTCTCTGTCTGCTGTTTGTTGCGCTGTTTGCCGGGTTTGACGAATACTACCAGAGGTATGTTCCCGGCAGATACACAGATGTGAAAGATTTTGCAACTGACTTAGCGGGAGCGGTGTTAGTGGGGACATTCTTATGGCTCCGCTCTCGTAGAAATGCGCAACCATGATACGAAATGTATCTGTTTGGAACCTGCACATTTTGGGGCTATTTCCTTGACAAGGGTTGGAGAAATGGTATATTTTGGCCGGTCGACAGGGGAAAAGGGTTGCTGGTATTCCTCACGACAAGGCCTTTTCTACTTCATGTGGTCTAACAGAGCTGGTTTGTTTAGTACACTGGTAAGAATTTGACACTCGCGTGATTCAGTCACCACTTTGGTAAGCGGCGGCTATGTCTCGGGGACCGGTATTGTCCCTTTTCGACAAAGCGCCGCGGCGAAGCAGTGGCATAATCCGGGACCTGTAGTCCGGCCCAAGAGCCCCTGAGCTGAGACCGGAGATCGCGCGGACAGATAGATATGGGAAACATTCAATTGTCCAACATGAATGGATAGGAGAACAACATGAAGCGATGGTCTCTGTTGCTGGGACTCCTTGTCGTCCTGCTAGTGTCGTTCGACACGGCTCATGCCCAGGGTTGGGTAGGCGGCAGCATAGGAGTCGATGCAGTACAGGGTCTGGCCCACGGTGACACGGTCTACGTAGGCAGCGACCTTCGATGGATCTTGCGACTTCGCAACGACTCGTTCAATTTCGCCTTCAGCAATGGCTTTAGAGTGTTTACGCCTGATGGCGCCACGTGGGACAGTACCCGCGGTGATACACTCGGCTGGCGGCCGGGAGACCCAACGCCCGGAGTGGCGATCCTGGGAAAAGCCAATTTTGATCTGCCATACGGAATCAACTACTTCCCGCCGAGCCCGTCAACAAGCGTGGGGAGTGATACTGTTGGTTTCATCGCAGCCAAGATATTTGCTACGGGACTTCCTCCCAATTTCAATGACACGGCATGGGCGGTGACTGCCTTTAACATCAACCCGTCGTCGCATGGAAAACATATCTGCGTTGATTCTACGTGGTTCCGTCCTGGCGGTACCTGGAAGTGGCAGGCATCCGGTGGAATTCAACGTTTTCCGGCGTGGAGCGGGCAGGTCTGCTATACCATAGTTGATCCGAATCAGCCCACCGCCGAGTTGGTAGTGGTTCCCGACAGTCTCGGTTTCACGGCCACGGAGGGGGGCGCCAATCCGGCCGCACAGCAGTTCAATGTCTCCGAATTTGGCGGCACCGTGATTCCGTACAGCGCATCGGAAGCCGGGACCTGGCTTTCGCTCACCAATGCCAGCGGCAATACACCGGCGGATGTCGGCGTGAATGTCGATATTACAGGTGTCGCAGCAGGCACGTACACCGAATTGGTGACGGTAAGCTCGACTTCGGCACCATCGAAGACGGTCAAGGTTACGCTGGTGGTCAATCCGGCGCCGAAAGTACTGGTGGTATCGCCTGACACGTTGCGCTTCACTGCCCAGGAAGGGGGCGCGAATCCGGCTTCCCAGAATTTCAACGTGAGCGAAGCGGGCGGCGCGGCTATCGCCTACACGGCGGGTGAATCTGCTACCTGGCTTTCGCTGACTAATCCATCCGGCACAACGCCCGGCGACGTGACAGTGAACGTCATCATGGCGGGTGTTACGGCCGGGAGCTATACGGATCTGGTGACGGTGACTGCAGCCGAAGCAAGCAATTCGCCGCAGCTGGTAGTGATCGAACTGACAGTGACACCGGCGGCCAGCCTAATGGCCATTTCTCCGGATACGCTGAAATTCATCGCGATCGAAGGCGGCCCGAATCCTCCGAACGGGCAATTCCAGGTCACCTCGACCGGCGGCAGCGTGGACTATTTTGCTGAAGACACCTCAACGTGGTTCTCGCTGTTAAATGAAGACAGTGTCACGCCCGACTCGGTTCAGGTGCTGGTCGACATTACCGGTCTTGTGCCCGGCAATTATTTCGGCGACGTAACTTTCACTTCAGGTACGGCCGAAAACAGCCCGCAGGCTCGGGTCGTGATGCTGACCGTGGTGGCGCGTCCGAAGATCCTCGTGACGTCACCTGATACGCTGTACTTTACGGCTGTCGCGGGTGGCGCGAATCCCGCCTCCCAGACGTTTGCCGTTTCCGAACAGGGTGGCGCGGTAATTCCATATACCTCTCTTGAAGGAGCGTCCTGGCTGAGTTTGACCAACGCGTCAGGGAACACCCCGGACCTTGTCACAGTCAACGTTGATATTGCCGGACTCACAGACGGCAGCTACAGCGAGGCGGTCGTGACAACGTCGGCGGATGCTGTCAATGCCGACACCGTGGTGGTGCTACTCGATGTGTCCACGTGTCCACAGTTGATTCTTACCCCGGCGAGCCGAAATTATTCCGTGTACACTAATACATTGCTGGAAATCAGCGATTCCATACAGCTCACCAGAGCTGGCGGCGCGGCATACGGCTGGAACATACTCAATGATGCCGGATTCCAGATCAACCCGACCTCAGGGGTGACGCCTGGTGTCATGACGATCTATGACACGATCACGTATCTCAGCCCCGGGACGTTTACCCGCTGCATTCTAATAGAGGACAGCGCCTGCAGCGCGATCGATTCATTCTGTGTCACGGTCGAAGTCACCGAGGCGCCGTGCGCCCTGATAGTGACCTCGGATTCACTCCTGTCGTTCAACGTGACACAGGGGGATTCGCTGACCACGCCGGCGGCACGCTCGCTGTTCGTGTACAGCTCTGATGATCTGGTCAGTTTCGAGTTTACGGTATCATCGGATTCCGCGTGGGTGCATTTCGCCCCGACTTTCGGCACCTCTCCCGAAAGCATTCTGGTGTCGGTCGACCCGACTGGTCTGCTGCCCGGTACCTATTTTGCCGACTGCCGCATCAGCACCGATAACATTTATGTATGCGAACCGAAGTTCAAGGTTGTCACGGTGATGATGACCGTGGTGGACAGCACCGCCAATCAGTTCTGCGCGTGGGTAGTGGACCCCGACGGCATCCAGATCCCTGGCGCTTTCGTGGACCTGTACGCCAGTTTCCCGGACAGCAACACCTGGCTCGATCGTCAGATATCGGATTCGAGTGGCGCGGTCTGGTTCCCCAGTTTCCCGGATACGTTTGACCTGTTTGCGCATAAAGACGGGTACTATCCGGCTGTGGCGAACGATCTGTCGTTTGGCAACAAGGGTGTGATGCTGGTGCTTCACCCGCTCCGTCCCGTGGTGGTCACCAGCCAGTGGGTTGACTACTTCTGCGATAATAATCTCCTAAACGATTATCCGCTGCCGGCCGGATCGGTGGTGGAAGCGACTGAACCGGGCGGATTGCTGGTCGGTCAGTTCTACGTGACCGAATTCGGCAAGTACGGTTTCATGCCGGTCTATCGTGCTAACGACACGCTGACCGACACGCTGGGCGCCATGACCGGCGACGTGCTCACGTTCTGGGTGAACGGACAGATGGCGATCGCCAACGGCGACGTTACTTATCCGGCTGCGTACGACCGGGTCATGGTCTGTCTCAACGCCGGTGGCGTTATCCAGAAGAACTGCCCGCTCCAAGAAGGCTGGAATCTGGTCTCTTGGAATATCGATACACCGGTTGATTTCCTGCCCGACATACTGGCGCCGATCGACAGTTGTATCGAAGTGGTGCTTGGATTCGAAGGGGGCGGTCTGACGTACGATCCTACACTGCCGCAGTTCTCGACCTTATGGTATGCCGACCATTACAGTGGCTACTGGATAAAGGTCAGGTCGGGTTGCAGCGCCACGTTGTCGCTCACCGGAATTCCGGTCCCCGCCAACACGGCGATCCACGTGTATCGTGGCTGGAACCTGGTCAGCTATCTGCCGGAGTCCCCGTTGGCGCCGGTTGACGCGCTGTCCTCGATCGCGAGCAATCTCGTTATCGCCTACGGCTTCGACAATGGCATCCAGATCTACCGTCCGAGCGGCGGTCAGTTCAATACCCTTACCGAGATGTCGACCTGCCACGGCTACTGGGTCAAAGTGACTCAGAACGGCGATTTGGTCTATCCGGGAGGCGCCGGCACGACTGTGGCGGCTGTTGAAAATCCGCACAATATCGCGGCTCGTCTGGCGGTTCCGTCGGACATCACGCCTACCATGAGCTGGATGAACCTGTATTCTGCCGACCTTACGCTTGATGGCCGGACCGTGAAAGCGGGCACCACAATTACCGCTCATACCGAAAGCGGCGTCAAAGTGGGCAGCTTCACGCTGGCCAAAGACGGCAGCTTCGGCTTCATGCCGGTGTATGCCGATGATGAAGGTAACGGTCTGAAGCGCGGTGAGACATTCGTTCTGAAGGTCAACGGCGTGGAGACCAACGAGCAGTTTACCTACGGCACCGACGGTGATCGGCTTGAGGTGGCGGGGTTGACGGCGAAATCCTCGGATGCCACCCTGCCGGGCAGCTTCGAGCTCGCGCAGAACTATCCGAACCCGTTCAACCCGTCGACCACTATAAGCTTCTCGCTGCCGGTGGGCGGAAAGGCGAAGCTCGAGATCTACAACATTCTTGGTGTGCTGGTGGCTACGCCGTATGATGGCGCTGCCGAAGCCGGGAAAACTGACGTGGTGTGGGACGGCAAGAACGCCAGTGGCGAAACGGTCGCCTCGGGTGTCTACCTCTATCGCCTCACCTCGGGCAGCTTCACCGAAACCAGGAAGATGATGCTCTTGAAGTAGTCGCGTTTTTGAGATACTCTATCGATCCGGCCCCGCCTGGGCGGGGCCGGACGAACAAGGCGGTGATGTTGTGAGAAAGCGCATTGTGATGCTTCTGTTGGCTGCAGGAATAACAGTATGTCTTTCCGGGAACCTGTCGGCCCAGATCATACCCACACCGTGGTGGGCAGGCTTCTATGACAGTTTGTATCTTTCCACGTTCAACGGTGATTCATTACCGCCCGGTTCGATCATACAGGCTTACGACCCACAGGATGTGCTGTGCGGTCAGGATACGGTTGGTGTAGCGGGGACTTTCGGTTTCATGTCGGTGTACGGTGACGACGTTGCCAACACGCCGGCTGTCGACGAAGGGGCTGTTGACGGTGACAGTATCAGATTCAAGGTCAATGGCCGCTGGGCGACGGTAACCGGTGACAACACCTGGGCTGATCAGGTATTGCGACCCGTTTCCCTTTCCGTCACGGGTGCGGTGGTCGCTTTTTCTGCATTGTCGCTTCCGAGGGACACGCTGGTTCCCTTCAACGACACCATCATGTTGTATGGCAGGATTCAGAATAACGGCGACGGGCTCGACTTTTATGGCGTGAATGTCACCGATTCGAAGGGGTGGGAAATCATCTATCCGGTGCAATACAACTATGCTGGTCAGGGACAGTGGGTCGACGTATGGTTTGGCGTTGTTGTACCGACCTGGCCGGGGATTGACACGGTCGAGCACGTTTATTATTCGTTCTTTAGCCACCTTGATACCAGCCAGCACATTGACGATTCGTGCATTTTATTCGTCTCAATTACCGATGTGAACGACGGCAGCAGTTCGCTGCCGAACGGATTCACGCTGTTCCAAAACTACCCGAACCCGTTCAATCCGAGCACGGTTGTTTCGTTCTCGCTGCCGAGCCGAAGCGCCGTGCAGTTCGAAGTGTACGATATGCTAGGGCGACAGGTTGAATTCCGAGACCTGGGGAGTCTGAATTCGGGCAACCACGAGATCGAGTTTGACGCTTCATCGCTTGCCAGCGGCGTCTATCTGTATCGCATCGTGACCGAAGAGGCGAGCCTCTCGCGGAAGATGATGCTGGTCAAATAGAATTATCATCCGATCGTGAACCTTGGAAAACCCCGGCTGCCGCCGGGGTTTTTCTTATAGTGGAGTGTGACGGGTGACAGGAGCCTTTGGAAATGCTCTTCGAGTCCGGCAAGCTTCCGGCGAAATCGGAGCAGTGGTGTCAATTTAGTAGTTGCTCGCTGGTTGCGATGGGTGGTATACTTTTTGATATATTTGATTTGGACAATTCTGCAGCAAGGACACATGTGCCGCTGAAACTCAAGGTTATCGCCCGCACGGACAAAGGGCTGGTCCGCCCCGGCAATGAGGATTATCTCCATATCGATGACGAAAACCTGGTGTACGCAGTATGCGACGGTATGGGAGGACACCAGGCCGGTGAGGTAGCATCGATGACCGCCTCAGAAGTTATCAAGACGGCGTTTTTGGAATTTTCCGCGGAATTGATGCAGGACCCCTTGCTCACGCTGAATCGAACCGTCCCCGGCACCGGCGACCTACTTCTCAAGGCAATTCGCCTGGCCAATCGGGCCATTTATCGGAAGGCGCAGATGGACCCATCGCTGACCGGCATGGGCACAACGATCATCTCGGTGGCCTGTGAGGCGGACATCATGTCAATCGCTCACGTGGGGGACAGCCGCGCCTACCGTCTGCGTCAGGACAAGATCGAGCCGCTTACTGTCGACCACTCCTGGGTGGCGGAGATGCAGGCTCAGCAGAATCTCAGCCGGGAAGAGGCGAACGCGCTGGTGGGAAAGAACATCATTCTGAGAGCACTGGGTGTTCGCGAGAATATCGAGATCGACTACCGCATCATCCGTTTGCAGCCAGGGGATCAATTCCTGTTGTGCTCCGATGGTCTCTGTGGATATGCCGATGATGACGAGATTTTCGAGATCGCCCGTCCACGGCGGGACAATCTCGAAAAGATGGCCGAGGACCTCATCCAGATGGCCAACGACCGAGGGGGGCCGGACAACGTGAGTGTTATCATCATCGAGGTACTGGAGGTGAACAAATCGGTGCTGCCGGAGCTTGAGGTCATGACCTTCCCGTCCGAATCGCCGGAGGCACTGGAGGCGGAGGATCATTGGATCGATAAGATCCTGGCGCGTCAGCCGACCGTCACGGCGGAAATCCAATCCGGGACCGGATCCCCGCGCCCGCTGCTTCTGGCGGGTATTTTCTGCCTGTTTGCGGCCGTGGCTGCCCTCATTGTGTACCTTGTTGCCTTCAAATGATCCGTCTGTCAGGCGGGCCAATCGCTGACCGCATCAATAATTCCCCTGCCGTAATCTCGCGATTCCGATATATACTGTAGCTGCCGGAGATATGCGGCCAAAGAGCGATTATGATCAGCCAGACAAAAAACGAACAGCCGTTGCTGGGTCTTACTGGTAGGCGAAATTGGCTCATCCTGTGGTTACTCTGGACCGCCATAGGGCTCCTTCATGCCGTGCGGTTGTACACGGTCTACAACTTCCGAATGCAGGAGCTGTGGCTGTCGTGGCCGCAGGCTATTGTCTGGTCCCTGATCGAATGGTATATTTGGGGCCTTCTCAGTCTGGTCATCGTGCGCGTGTGCGTCTGGTTGCCCTTTGATCGCAAGACCTGGAAGCGCAGTCTGTTTCTTCAGATTGCCGCAGCCGTGCCAATCGTGCTCTTGCACGTGGTGGTCTGGGCCTCCCTCTCGCGTGCAACAAGTCACTGGTACTACAATAAGGTTACCTCGTTCGCCGGCACGTATTCTGATGCGATCCTTGGAGGCATAGTGGGTCGCGCCCAGGCGGGACTGCTCACTTACTTTCTGATTGCGGCCGCGGTATACGCCATCCGGCACTACCGGAGCCTGAGGGAGCGGGAGGTCCATCTGGCGAGTCTGCAGGCGCAGTTGGCCGGTGCCCGTCTGGAAACACTCAAGGCGCAACTCCATCCCCATTTTCTCTTTAACACGCTCAATGCCATCTCGAGCTTGATCCACACCGATCCGGGGCAGGCCGATTATGTCATCGCCCGCCTCAGCGACTTGCTTCGCACCACACTTGATTCCTCCGCCAGCCAACAATGGACTCTGCGGCAGGAACTGGCATTCCTGGACTGTTATCTGGATATCCAGAAATGCCGTTTCCCCGATCGACTTCGTGTGCGGCAAGATATTGACCCCGATACTCTCGATGCGCTCGTGCCGACAGTGGCTCTTCAACCGCTCGTGGAGAACGCAATCCGACACGGGATTTCACACCGGGTTGAGGGAGGGGAGTTGATCATCAGAGGAAGGCGCGAAAACACACAGCTCGTGCTGGAGGTTGCCGACGATGGCCCGGGTTTCGTGAACGGTAACCGCGACGGCAGCGGGAAGGGGATAGCGTTGACGCGCGACCGCTTGCATCAGTTCTTTGGGGAGAACGGTTCGCTCACGATTACACAACAGCGTCATAACGGTGTTCTGGCCTCAATTCGAATTCCCCTCATAATGGATAATCGCAAATGCGAAGATTTCGCGGATCAACAGAATGGATCGCCCGGTTCGAGCGCTGATCGTTGATGACGAGCCGCTGGCACGCAAGCGGATCATGACTCTCCTTTCGAGTTTCGCGGACATTACGGTTATAGGCGAGGCGGCCAATGGCGTGGAGGCGATAGAGGCGATCCGTCGGCGTACCCCCGATCTGGTATTCCTCGATGTGCAGATGCCGGGACTCGATGGGTTCGATGTGATCCGCGAGATAGGTACCGAGCGAATGCCGATGGTGATCTTCGTGACGGCGTTCGACACGCATGCGGTGAAAGCGTTCGAGGTAAACGCCCTTGATTATCTGTTGAAGCCGTTCGACAAGAGCCGGTTCGCCAAAGCGCTTGAACGAGCGTTTGGAGAACTGCGGCATCGAAAGCCTGCAGGGCAATTGTCAAATCTGCTGGCTGCTGCCACCATGCGCCCACCTGAAGAGATGCGGCTCTTGGTGCGTACGTTCGGTCGTGTAACCATCGTTATAGCCGGACAGATCGATTGGATTCGCTCGGCCGGCAATTATGCCGAGTTGCACGTCGGCCATGAAACGCACCTGTTGCGCGAGACGATGCAGACTCTCGGCGCGCGCCTCCGGCCGGCCGGTTTCGTGCGGATACACCGCGGTTATATCATAAACAAAAGGCGCGTTCGTTCATTGCGAATTCACGACGACGGCGACGGTACCGTCCTGCTTCACGACCATACCGAACTGCCGCTGAGCCGGAGATATCGACGAGCGCTCGACCAGATGTTGCACTCAGATCAGTGACCTTCAGGTAACGGTCCTCTCCGCTTATCACCCTCAGCCCACCGTCTGTCACTCTTAGCGCGGCTTTCTGTGCCCTGCGAGTAGCTTACGGCTGAGAAATTGAATCGCTGCTCCGGGCGGGTCATGCTCCGTGCAACGGTTCATCATACGATTGTACTCATTGGCACATAGAGGAAACCATGACGCGCACAACCAACGTATGTTCAGCCGCATTGGCAGCGGTGCTGATTGCAGGGTCTGCGTATGCGGCACTGCTGCAGGTACCGCAGGATTTCAGCACCGTACAGGGGGCAGTCACCGCCGCCGCTACCGGCGATACGGTTCTGGTAAACGACGGGACGTATTATGAAAACATCGGGATCACGGGCAAGACCATTGTACTGGCCAGCGAGTTCCTTATCGACGGCGACCCGCAGCATATCTTGAACACCGTGCTCGACGGTTCTCAGCCGTCCCACCCCGATACCGGGAGTGTACTTCGAGTGTATCAGGCCGGGACGACGATTATTGACGGTTTCTCAATCGTCAACGGCAACGGCACGGCCTGGCGCGATATCTCGGACAATCGCATTTATCGTGAGGGGGGTGGGATTTTGGTGGAGGCATCGGATCCGATCATCAGAAACAACCTCATTGCCGGAAACAGCGCCACCATTGTCGGCCCTGGCGTTACCAGCGCCGGCGGCGGGGGAATCCGAGCCGGGTTTACGACAGTGACGCTTGAAGGGAACGTAATTGCGGATAATACCGGGCTGTATGGTGCCGGGATTGTTCTCTTTCATGCCGGTGGCGTCATTCGCAACAACACGATTGTCCACAACCAGGGTGGCAGCGCTTTCGGAGGTGGCGGCATTTGGGCATGGGCCAACAGCATGGTCATTCAGGTTTTCAACAATACTATCGTGAACAACATATCCGCGACGCTTGGTGGCGGCATTGATGTCCAGACCTCCACCCCCGAGATTCTCAATAACCTCATCTGGGGAAACCAGGCCGTCACCGGTCCGAGCATACAACTACGAGGCGGCACGCTGGGAACGATAGTCCAGTACAATGACGTACAAGGTGGTTTCGCCGGCACCGGTAATATCAACCAGACGCCCACACTCAATCTGGCAAACTTCCTTCAGGATGCAACGTCCCCCTGTGTCGACAGCGGTTCATCATCGGTGATCCATAACGACCCGGAGGACCTGTCCAACCCAGGATTCGCGCTGTACCCGTCACATGGGACGCTGCGGAATGATCAGGGTGCATACGGCGGTCCGGCGCGTCGGACATATCCCTTGTTCACCGATCCTGTTCTTGCTGTACTCACGGATACCGTGCGCTATGACACGGTACGGGTGGGTCAATTTCGTTCAATGCCAGTACAGCTCCACAAAGCGAATTTCGGCCTCATCATGATCGATAGCGTGCGATTCCGCGGGTCCTTCGCGTCGGACCTCTCGACTATAACTACGTTGCCGCTGGCGGTGGGCCCGGCACTTCCGGATTCTCTTGATTCATTGCAAATAACCTGGACTCCTTCTGATTCGGGTGTCATGCGTGACAACATGCTGGTGTACCATTCCTGTCTAAGCGTCGCCAACCCCCTCGTGGTGCCGCTTACGGGTTACGCCGATGCCTCATGCTGTCACGGCGTGACCGGGAATCTCGATGGTGATGTTTTGGACATGGTCGATATCTCCGACCTGACGGCGCTGGTGGGGTATCTATTTTCAGGAGGGATTATTTCGGATTGCTTTGAGGAGAATGATGTCGACCTGTCGGCCAGCGTTGATATCTCTGATCTGACGATAGTCGTGGAGTTCCTGTTTTTTGGAGCCAGTCTGGCCGCCTGCCCCTGACGGATCAGGGTGGATACGCAGGTTTCAAAGACGTCACAGCGATTTCCCAGCCCTTTCATTGGCCATAGACGGGGTCCGACATTTCACTTGTCGGGCCCTGTCACCGGTAGTATATTGGCCCGCACAAGCGAACATGCGCCCGTAGCTCAACTGGATAGAGCGTCTGGCTACGGACCAGAAGGTTGAGGGTTCAAATCCTTCCGGGCGTATTGTTTTACCGTCGAATCCCACATGATTACCGTCTCGAAGAAACCAACCCCCCCGACCTTTTCACACGTGCGTTTTCCCGTTCGTAACCCGAGGAAATCCATTATATTGCCGGCCAATGAACGAGCGGATGACCAAAAGAGTATCGCTTCACACCATTGGCTGCCGTCTGAACCAATACGAGACGGAGAAGATGGCGGCCGAACTGTACCCATACGGTTTCCAGCGGGCCGAACCGGGTGAGATCGCAGATTTGTATATCATCAATACCTGCACGGTAACGCACAAGGCGGATGCCGATTGCCGTCAGATCATCAAAAGAGCGACTCGCCAGAATCCCGACGCGCGAGTGGTCGTGGCCGGTTGTTACGTAGACAACGACCCGGATCGTGTTGCTGGTCTTGAAGGGGTCCATACTATCGTACGCAATCATGACAAGAGCCGGATCGCCCAAATTCTTCCCGGCAGGTTTCCTGAACTGTTCGATACCGAGCCGGATATGAGTTGCTCTACCAATATCAGCGACTTTCACGGACACAACCGGGCTTGGCTGAAGGTCTCCGATGGCTGCAATCAGTGGTGCTCGTTCTGTATCATCCCTCGTGTGCGCGGGCGACTTCGCAACCGGCCGGCCAACGAGATTATTTCGGAGATCAACAGTCTGGTCTCGAACGGTTACCAGGAAGTGGTGCTGACCGGTGTCCATCTGGGGCATTACAAGAACCGGACAGTTGAGCCCGAGATGAAGAACCTGGCGGCACTGTGCCGTTTGATTCTTGAGAAGACACCGGTGAGTCGTATACGACTCTCCTCGCTTGAGCCACAGACGGTTCGCGAGGAACTGGTGGAGGTGTATGGGCGCTCTGAGGGGAGGATCTGCCGACACATGCATCTGCCGCTTCAATCGGGATCGTCGCGCATTCTGAAACTGATGCTTCGCCCGTATGACCAGAACACGTATATCAAACGCGCGAGCGCAGTCAAGGACGCCCAGGCTAACACGATCATCGGCGCCGATGTGATTGTCGGGTTTCCCGGCGAGACCAACGAAGATTTCGAACACACGCGAAGACTGGCCGAATCGGGCCTGATTGATTATCTGCATGTCTTCAGTTACTCCGATCGACCCGGCACAAAGGCATCGTTGCTTTCCGACAAGGTCGCGCCGGAGATCATCAGGGAACGAAACGCTACTCTCACCGAAATATCTCAGCGAATCCGCGCGCAGGCTTTGAAGCGCCAGATTGGAGAACGACTTGAGGTCATCGCCGAACACAAGTGTGAGGCGGATGGCTCTTTTTTTGCAGTGAGCGACAACTACCTCAAGGTGAAATTGCCCTCTCATCTGGAGGGGGGCAAGCGGTTGATTCCGGTGCGTGTGACCGGTGCGACCGACGAATATCTTCTGGCTGACACAGTTTGTTGAACACGAACTAATTTCCCATCGCATCGGAACATTCTTCCAAACCGGCATCACACACCTGTCTGATGGCGGTTTCTGATCCCACACTAATTCACAACCGGACAACGGCTTAGCTTGTTGGCCTGCTCGCGGCATGGGCGTTGCATTGCGCTGCTGTGGACAAATAGCATTTGTCGGAGTCTATCGTGGCGAAAGAAACGAAACCGAAAACTGAAGAGACGCCGCAGCCTGATGCCGTGGCCCCCAACACGAAAGCCAAACGGGGACTGCCGGGATGGATCTGGTACATCGTGTACGGATTCGCAGGACTGGCGGTGATTGCCGGCATTGCGTTCGGAACCCTCATGCTCGTCGGCAACGACGGGAAGCCGGCTACAGACCTGTCAGCCCCAGATACGACACATGCCGTGACGGACAGTCTTGAACACGCCAAACATACTGGGGACTCACTTGCCGATGGTCTTGCGGAATTCGGCCTGTTGGAGGATTCCACTTCCGAGATAGAGAAGATGCTCAAGAGTATTGAGATACTGGATCAGCCATCGTCTGACGATCTGGTCGAGGCAGACTCGCTCACACTTGAAGAAGCAGATTCGGCCGCCGCGCCGGAACTGTTCAAAGCGGAGAAGGAAAAGCTGGCCGCACGTGAGGCCACGCTCGACCGCCGACAGAAGGATATTGAACTTCGCGAGCAGAAACTGAGTCAACAAATGCTCAAGATCGAGCAGGCGTCAAGCCAACGAGTGATCGATCTGGCGAAATTATACGATGCCATGCAGCCGCAGGCGGTGGCCAACCTGATGTCCAATCTGGATGACACGACAGTGGTAGCGATAATTCCGAGGATGAAGCCAAAGGTGGCGTCGCAGGTGCTGCAGCTTCTGCCGCCGCAGCGCGCCGCCGGAATCTCCAAACAGATAATCACGCTGGCAAAGGATTGACTGTGATTCCCAAGTCGAACCTCATGCTCGATCCTCTCGTAGCGCTCCTGGCCGGCTCCAAGGTAAGCGGACCAACCGGTTCGATACCACAGGTTCAGGCCGATGCGGCTTTGTTTGGCGACATTCTTGGGTTGCTCGGGAATTTCAAGACTAACAATGCCGAGCTGTTGTCGCTTCCCAAGAGTAATGCCGATGAACGGACCCAATACGGTTCGTCAGTATCCGATATGGTCGCGCCTGCATCCAATTTCCTGGCCGTTAGTCAGTCCGGTCTCGCACCGGCGGTGAGCGTTCCGGTGGTCGAGACCTCGGCGATGCAGACAGAAACCCCGCCATCATCCGGACTTCTCGCTCATGATGATGCCACCCTCGATGCAGTGAATAGGTTCGCACAGGAAGCTGCTGCCGGATTCGTTTCACCCGAGACCAACAAAACGGACTTTGCAGTAAGCCAGGTTCCGACTACGTGGTATGAAATACCCGAAAACGCCACAGCGGACGGTGCTTTTCGCGTGTTGTCGTCAAAACAGATCGGCGACCAGCTGGAACTTCGATTGGTTTCCGCCAGTGGTCCGAACAATGTACTGAAGCTCACTCTGCCCACGGAGTTCGTACGGACGGCAGCGAGCGACAACGGTGCAGCGGCGGCTGCCGGGAAATCGCCGGCCACACCAAAGGCGCTCCGTGTTTCCCTGCCGGAAACTTACCCAATGGCGGGACCATTCGACGAGCTGCTCGGGAAGCTGAAAGTCAGCGAGATTACGCTCAATTCCGAACCGGTGGTTCGTCAGTCTGAGTCGGCGCCAGAGTTGATTCGATTCACGATCACGGTCGTCCGATCCGAGGGCGCGAGCCATCTCATCACTACCGTGCCAAAAGCCCAGGTCAGGATTCTCAGCGCCGCACCTGTTTCGGTCTCAGTTTCACAAACTGGAATTTCGGTCAATGAGATGACCGTTCGCAGTGAAGCTGATCCTTCAAAAGCCGCAATCCCTGCGACCGGAACTGTCCGAACCGACGGAGTCATACACGAGTCCCAGGTTTTATCGTCGACACCGACGGCCGTCAAGTGGGATGCAGACGAAAAAACAATAGAGTCAATGTTCGATACCAAATCATTGCAGCCAGGGGTCGATCGGACAGCGATGCAGCAGCGTCCGGTCGATACCCCGCCTGTTAAAGCCCCGGTGCGCTTCACACTGCCCGACATGCCGCCGACTCTGACTACCGGCACCAAAACACTCACCGTCAAGCTGGAGCCGGAACATTTGGGACCGGCGCGACTGCACCTCAGTGTAGTCAACGATACGGTCAGTGCTCGCCTGAGTGTCGACACGGCTGCCGCCAAGGTAGCGGTGGAACGGTCACTCGATCAGCTGACCGATCAATTATCACGGGCCGGGATCAAAGTGAACTATATCGAAGTGAGTCTTCGCGGTGGCTCGCAGCACGAGGCGTTCCATCGTCAGGCCAACTGGTTCCGTCCGCAGCAGCGTCAGGTGCGAGTATCGGCGGACGAAGGCGCGATAACCTCGATGGCAATGCAGGCCATCGCTTCGCCGCCGTCGAGAACATACCTGAACGCCCGCAGCGTTAACCTGTTTGCATAGGAGAAAGAGCCATGTCATTTATATCACCCGTCGCCACCGATGCCAGCGGGCAACAGCGCCAAACCGGTTCTATGCAGTCGCTCGGCAAGGATGACTTTCTCCAGTTGCTTGTCACCAAGCTTCAGAACCAGGACCCCTTGCAGCCGATGCAGGACGAGGATTTCATCGCCCAGTTGGCGCAGTTTTCGAGCCTCGAACAGATGAACAATATCGCCGAGGGTATCAGCACCTCGAATCAGTGGGACTACCTGCAGATGCAGTCCTTGAACAACGCCATGGCATCGAGCCTGATCGGAAAGGATATCAAAGCTGAGTACAGCGCCGTCCACGTGGACGCCAGCAACAAGCCCGAGATCAGTTTCAGGCTGGATGGCGCGGCCAGCACCGTCGAGTTTGTTATCAAAGATGCGTCTGGGAACACTGTCACGACACTGTCGGCGCGCAATCTGTCGTCGGGCGTAAATTCTATCGAGTGGGACGGTACCGACCTTCATGGCAACAGGGTAGATCAGGGAGACTATACCGTATCGGCGCTCGCCACGCGAGCCGATGGCGAGACATTCACTCCAAGCCTCACACTGGTGGGTACGGTCGAAACGATCCTGTATCACAATGGCTCGGCCTACGTGACGGTCGGCGGCCTGCAAATTCCGCTTGGGGATATTGCGGCGGTGGGCGAAGCCGGCTCCTTCAAGGATCAGGACTGAGACAGGATGTGGAGAGAGTGATATGAGCGGCGTAAAGATCACAGCATATCGGCAACCGGTCGACCTGGTGGAGATCGCCAACCGGGGGAAAGCCGAACCGAAAACGGACAAGCCGGACGGATCCTTCAAGGAGATGTTCTCTCGGGAACTGACCGGGGAACGCGGCGTGACCGTCTCGCGACATGCCGGCGAACGGCTTCACTCGCGCAACATGAGTTTGAGCGACGAACGCCTGCAGCAGGTAGCCGATGCGCTCGACAAAGCGGAATTGAAGGGTTCTCGCGAAACGCTGATCCTGTTTGAGGACCTGGCGCTGGTCGCCTCGGTCAAGAACCGCACGATCATCACCGCCTTCGACCGGGACAATCTGAAAGAGGGCGTGGTCACTTCCATCGATTCGGCGGTCATACTGTGAAAGCAACATGTATTTGGAATACCAACATAATCCCAAGGCTGGACCCCATGGTGATGGGGAGGCCTGGCACTATCGCAAGGAGGATGTGATCCTATGATGGCATCACTGTACGCCGGTGTATCCGGTCTGAAAAACCACCAGGTCAAGATGAACGTCATTGGCGACAATATCGCCAATGTGAACACGATCGGCTACAAGCCGGGTCGCGTGAACTTTCAGGAAGCCCTGGTGCAGAACTACAAGGGAGCCGGGCGCCCCAACGCGGTAACCGGCGGTACCAACCCGCTGCAGCTCGGACTGGGCATGCAGGTGGCGACAATCGACAATCTGTTCTTACAGGGAGGTCTCGAGACCACCGGTCAGATTACCGATCTGGCGCTACAGGGTTCGGGATTTTTCATTCTCGGTGACAACAACAACAACCGTTTTTACACTCGTAACGGAGCGTTCGGTTTCGACGCCGATTCGAATCTGGTCGACCCGGCCACCGGTCTGTTCGTGATGGGGAAAATGGCCGATTCGACCGGTGTGATACCGTCGCTGGCGACTACCGGACGGATCCAGTTGCCGTTCGGTCAGCAGGACCCGGCACGGGCGACTGATATCGTCACCCTCGCTAATAACCTTGATGCCTCCGCGACCACGTCGCGCGCCTCACTGGTCGATGCCGGCGGTTCGGGTGTGGTGTCAGTTAGTGGCACAGCCACCAATGGTGTCGGCGGTACTCACTCCATCAGTATCACCGGTTCGCAGGCGCTCAATTCCACTGCTACCGGGGCGTCCGTCGGCAATGACGGTTCCGGTGGTGTGGTGCCGAACCTGGGTCTGACCATGACCCTTGGTTCATTGGGCGTGACCGATTTCACCAACTACGGATTTTCCGTCGATGGCGGCACGATGCAGGTTGTGACAGGTCTGAATGCCAATTCGACCATCGCCGACCTGCTCAATGCCACAAATCAGATCGAAGGGATTACGACTGAGTTGATCAGCGGTCAGGTGCGCGTTACGCGCACGAAAGCCGGCGCTCCGGCCGATTACAATTTCGTGTCGACCCAGGGACTGTATACCGCCGTTCCGGGGCCGGGCGCGGACACAGGAAATATCATTGGCGTCATTTTTGGCGCCAACGGCACCACCGTCCAGTCGGCCGGTGGAGCTGCCTCCACCTATGTGGCTACGGACACGTTCACTCCGGACCAGGGGTACGGAGCCGCTCTGGGGCCGCAGATTTCGACACTCGATCTGGTGTTCGATCAATCCACAGGAATGGTGATCGGATTGAGCGGTCTGGGTGAAGGCGGAGTTGAGATCGAGGCCGGGCCGGGCGGATTGACTGCCACTGGCGGCAACGACCTGCTGGTGCAGACTGAACCGACGGTCCATTCGACCTCCATCAATGTCTATGATTCCCTTGGCGGGAAACACACGATGTCGATTGAGTTCTACAAGTCGCTAGTGAAGAACCGCTGGGAGTGGTCCGCCTCGATGCTGGGCAACGAGGGGATCACCTCGGGTCAGCGCGGCTACGTGTCGTTCAACGGCGACGGCTCACTCAACACGTTCGACTATTTCGGGGGCGCTTCCTCCATACAGATCAGTCCGAACAACGGCGCCGGCGCCATGTCGGTGGCGCTTGATGTGGGCACGCCGGGGGCATTCGACGGCCTCACGGGTTTTGCCTCCGGGACTCACACGGCGGCATTGATCGGCCAGAACGGTTACGGGCTGGGGATCCTCGAGAAGGTCTCTATCGACCAGACCGGTAACATCTCCGGCATATTCTCCAACGGCGTGACGCGCGTGCTGGCGCAGATACTCCTGGCGGATTTCACCAACCAGGCGGGTTTGCGGAAAGCGGGCCGCTCGCTGTATCAACCGTCGGCGAACTCCGGTGACGCAGTGGAGGGTGTGGCCGGTGCCACGATCTCGGGCGATATCACTTCGGGTGCGCTGGAATCCTCGGCGGTCGATATCGCACAGGAATTCACGAACATGATCACCGCGCAGCGCGGCTTCCAGGCCAACGCGCGGATCATCACCACCTCGGACAACATGCTGGACGAGCTGGTGAATCTGAAGAGATAGGATAGGACATGATCAAGGTTACCCGCTTGAATGATTCGGAGTTGATCATCAACGCCGATCTGATCGAATTCGTTGAGGCGCTGCCGGACACGATCATCTCGCTGACTACCGGCAAGAAGATCGTGGTACGGGAGTCGCCGGATGAAGTGATCGAGCGGGTGGCCGAATTCAGACGGATGGCGAGTGTCCGGACAACAAGTCCGGACCTCGGCCTTGAAGCTGACAGGAGTTAGCTGTGGCCAAAGAAGAAGAAAAGACTACCGTAACGACAACGGCGACCGACGCCCCACCGTCCAAGCCGGCCAAATCCAAAAAGAAGCTGATTCTGTTTGGCGGCATCGGTCTGGGTGTGATACTCATCGGGGTTGCCCTGGCGTTGTTCGTGCTTCGGCCGATGATGTCCTCGCCCGCCGACACCAAACCGGCTGACGGACACGGGACGCCGGCGGCCAAGCATGTAGAAGCCAAGAAACCGGAATCGTCGCACGGCGCATCCGATAAGAACAAAAAGGGGGGACACGGTGAGGGCGGGTCCTCGGTGTACGAGATTGAGGATATCGTGGTTAATCCCGCCGGAACCGGTGGCTCGCGATTCCTTTCGGTATCGTTCGGATTCGACGTCCAATCCAGGGAGCTGGCCGACGAGATGGCGGCGCGCGAAGCGCAGGTGCGCGACGTGTTGATCACCATACTCTCGTCCAAGACCGTCTCCGACCTGACCGATCCGAAACAAAAAGAGATCATGCGGCTGCAAATCAAGAAACGGCTGTCGCAAGTGCTGAATACCGAACAACTGGCCGGTGTCTTCTACACCGATTTTGTATTGCAGTAAAGGCACAGGACTGTGGCAAAGATCCTTTCCCAGGACGAGATCGACGCGTTATTGACGACCGTCACCGCCAGCGATCAGGACAAAGAGGCGGACAGTTACGAAGACGCCAAGCTTCGCTCGGTGGTCGCGTATGATTTCAAGCACCCGAACCGTGTCTCCAAAGACCAGATTCGGACGCTTGAGAACATGCACGACAACTTCGCGGGGCATTTCAGCTCCACGTTGTCGGGCATGCTGCGGACGATCGTCGATGTCGACCTGGTGTCGGTGGACCAGATCACCTACTCCGAATTCATCATGTCGCTGGTGTCGCCGTCGTGCACGTATACATTCTCGGCGCGGCCGCTCGATGCCGTCTGCCTGGTTGATTTCAATCCCACGCTGACGTTTGCACTTATCGACCGCATGTTCGGCGGGCACGGCAAACTGCTGGAGACCGAGCGGGAGCTGACCGGGATCGAACGGTCGGTCATGGGGCAACTGGTCGGCAAGATGTATCACGAACTGGCCAAATCCTGGGAGCATATCGTCAAAGTAGAGATTCAGCAGCTGAGCTTTGAGACCAACCCGCAGTTCATCCAGATCGTGCCGCCGGGCGAGACCGTGGTGGTGGTGTCGTTTCAGGTGAAGCTGTTTCAGTCGACTGGACTGCTCACCATGTGCTACCCCTATGTGGCGCTGGAGCCGATCATCACCAAGCTTTCGGCACAGAACTGGATCGATGCCACCAAGCGGAAGAATATCGAGGCGGACCGCGCGATCAATGTCGTCAACATGAAGGAAGTCGAAAGCGATCTGTCGGCGCTCCTGTTGGAGTCGGAGATCAAGATGCGGGAGTTCCTGGCGCTCAAAGTGGGGGACATCATTCGTTCGGACAAGAAGATCCACCTCCCCATTGACATTTGTGTCAATCAGAGGGTGAAGTTCAACGCGCGACCGGGGCTGGCCGGCAAGAAGCGGGCGGTTCAGGTACTGGCGGTGATAGACAGGATGTCGAAGGAGTCGAGCATATGACGGAAGAAAAAGACCAGAACCAGAGCGGGCCGGATGAGCTGCTCTCGGCAGGGGGCGGTCAGGACGATCTGCTTGCTGCCTCCGGTGCTGCGGCACCGGAAGCAGGGCGCACTCCGGTGGGAGTCGTCAACAAGGGAGATGTTCCCGAGGACGAGGCCGAAGCCGCCATGCTGAAAATGCTGGAAGACCTGCCGCAGGAGTCGCAGGCCGTGTCGGCTGATGATATCAACTTTGGTTCTGCCTCGGTGTCCAAGGCGGAGTTCCAGCAGTTGTCGCAGTCGTCGTCGTCCGGCGAGCCGCGCAATATCAACCTGCTGATGGATGTCAACCTGCCCATCGCTATCGAACTCGGCCGCACCAAAATGACCATCGCCGACATTCTGAACCTTGGTCCCGGGTCGGTCGTGGAACTCAACAAGCTGGCCGGTGAGCCGGTCGACCTGCTGGTGAACAACAAAGTCGTGGCCAAAGGAGAAGTAGTGGTCGTGGACGAGAACTTCGGCCTCCGTATCACTCAACTGGTAACTCCCGAGGAAAGGTTGAAGTCGCTTGGCAACGAGTAGGTCCGAACATCGGCGAAAGCTGATTGCTGCCGCAACCGTCATTGGCGTGGCACTCGTGGGCCTTCTCCTGGTGACGATCGGCCGGAATGGCGAGTCGCGCAGTCTGTATGCGACTGGTGACACGCCGGTCGTGGACAGCTCGGCTGCCTCGACCAGCACCGGTCTTGTCGGTTCGGCGGCAGCGACCATCTCGATCCTCAAAATGCTGGCAGCGCTGGCGGTGGTCATTGGCTGCATTTACCTCGGCATCTACTTGCTTAAGAAGTTGATGGGCCGACGTCGTCGGGGCGGCGGCGCCGAGCGGATCCTTGAGATTCTCGAGACCGCCTATATCGACCCGAAAAAATCACTCTCATTGGTGCGAGTGGCGGACAAGTCGGTGTTGATCGGCGTCACCGACAATCAGATCTCGGTGCTGACCGAGCTTGACCCTGAGAAGACGCAGGCGTTGGCAACTGCGAACGCAACCGGCCAGCGCGGCAGTTTCGCCGGCCTGCTCAGATCGGCTACGGATAAACTGAAAGGAATGAGCGACAAAGGGAACCAATTGACGGTGTGAATCCAAAGTGTGTTGCCGCACTCTCATGGACATAGAGAGTCCGGTGAGCTCGTGACATGGATGTCACGATGATTGCTCGAAAGATATATAGGATATGAAGAAACTGCTTCTCTGCGTGCTGCCAGCGATAATCGTCTGCCTGGCACTGACAACATCGGTATCCGCTCAGGTTCTGCCCAAAGTCTCGGTCGAGGTCGGGAAGGCAGCCGGTCCCAAGGACCTTTCGGTCACTCTTCAGATTGTCATTCTTCTGACGGTGCTCGCCCTGGCGCCCTCGATTCTGATCATGGTGACATCGTTTGTGCGGATTGCCGTCGTTTTGTCCTTTCTGCGGCAGGCAATCGGTACGAACCAGATGCCGCCGAACCAGTTGCTTATCGGCTTGGCATTGATCCTGACATTTTTCATCATGTCCCCGGTGTTGAACACGTCGTACAACGACGGCGTAAAGCCGTATCTCGAAGAGAAGATCTCCAAAGACGAAGCCTTCGACAAGAGTGTGGCGCCGTTCCGCAAGTTCATGCTGTCGCAGGCACGTGAACAGGACCTGGCTCTGTTCGTCGGTCTGGCCAAGATTCCGCAGCCCAAGAACGCCGATGAGATACCCCTGCACGTACTGATTCCCGGCTTTGTCATCTCGGAACTGCGTACATCGTTCCAGATCGCCTTTGTGATCTTCATTCCGTTCCTGGTGATAGACATGGTGGTTGCTTCGGTGTTGATGTCCATGGGTATGATGATGCTGCCGCCGATCCTCGTATCGCTGCCGTTCAAGATCCTGTTGTTCGTTTTGGTGGACGGCTGGTACTTGCTGGTGAAATCGCTCGTGGAGTCGTTCCACATGTAGAGAGGAAATGATGCTATGACACCCCAAATGATCGTCAGTATAGGCCGCGAAGCACTCACCGTCACACTCCTGGTGGCGGCGCCGATGCTGCTGTTCGGGCTCATCATCGGACTTATCATTTCCATATTCCAGGCGGTGACGCAGATCAATGAAATGACACTTACGTTTGTCCCCAAGATCCTGGCGGTGTCGTTGGCTCTCTTGATTTTTCTTCCCTGGATGATCAACATGGTGACCGATTTCACACGGCATATGTTTGCGCTTATCCCGGCGCTGGTCGGATAAAACTAAAGTTTTTCAATCGGACTGCCGATCTATGTAGTCTGAACGATTTTCCTACAGCGCTGGTAATAATTTCCACAACCGGCCGATTTCCGTGCCGCCCCCCGTTTCTGTCGATTTCTAACTCATTGGATGCCGGGCGGTTATGACCGCTACAGATGCCGTTTCACTTTGGCACACGGTTTGTGATTACGGTCGGGCGATTGACCCGAACTGTAAGGAACACGAGCCTTGTTTGACTTTGTAACCTTCGCGGCCGACAGACTCCAGCTTTTCCTATTGATCCTGCTTCGCGCCTCGGGCCTGTTTCTGATCGCGCCGCTTCTGTCCAACAAAATGTTTCCGACGCAGGCCAAAGTGGGCCTGGTGATCCTGATCGGGATCATCATGGTCTCGACCATCGGCACGACCAGTGTCCCTCCGGTGATGACACTCTCGGACCTGATCGCCGTAGCCGCCAAGGAACTTCTGGTGGGTCTGTCGATCGGGTTCGTGTTTTCGCTTTTGATGATCGGCGTCCAGGCCGCCGGTGACATAGTCAGCTACCAGATCGGTTTTTCGCTGGCCGAAGTGCTGGACCCGCAATCCGGTGTCGCGACGACGACGCTCGGTCAGTTCTGGCTGCTTCTGGCTTCGCTGATTTTCCTAACGCTGAACGGTCATCATCTCATCATCACGGCCTTCAGCAACAGCTACGAAGTTATTCCGCCGGCGAAAGTCGCGCTGACTGGATCAGCGGTCGAGTTGATCCTCACCTACAGCGCCTACGTGTTTGTGATCGGGCTGAAAATCGCGGCGCCGGTCATCGTGACACTGCTGTTGACCGATGTCGCCATGGGAACGCTGTCCCGTCTGATGCCCACCATGAATGTCTTCGTGCTCGGATTCGGCCTCAAAGTTGGGATCGGACTGGTCATAATGGCGATGTCGCTGCCGGTATTTGCCTACGTGCTCGAAAAGAGCACCACCATGCTGAACAACGAATTGGGTCGCCTGATGGTGGCGCTGGGGAAAGCTTAGCGGATCATGGCTGAAGAGCAATATCAAGAACGAACTGAGCAAGCGACACCCCGACGGCGCGAGAAAGCCCGCGAAGAGGGGACGGTCGCGCGGTCGATGGAGCTCAACTCCGCAGTGATCATCCTGCTCGGCTTTGCCGGTCTGTTTGCCATCGGTCCGCATCTGGTCGACCAGTCCAAAGCGCTTATGCAGCATGTCATGGCCAACGCGCCGACCATTGCCGCGGCCGACCCTACGTTCATGAAAGTGTTTACCGATAACCTGCTTCGCTTCTTCGTGATCCTCACGCCGGTGTTCATTATGCTGTTCGTCATCGGGACGGCGGTGAACCTCGCACAGGTCGGATTCCACGTCAGCACCAAAGCGATGGCGTTCAAGTTCGAGAAACTCGATATCGCGGCCGGACTCAAGCGGTTGTTCTCCGCCCGGTCGGCGGTCGCCATGCTTCGCGACGCACTCAAGCTGCTCGTGCTCGGTGTCGTTGCCTACAAAGTCATCACCGACGAGTCGGAGCAGTTCTTCCTGCTGCCGGACCTGAGCATACCGCAGTTGGCCGGCACGATGGGGCGGCTGGCGCTCGTTATCGCCGTCAAGATCGGCGCCGCCATACTCGTGATCGCCGCGCTCGATTACCTCTATCAGCGCTACGAATTCGAGAAGTCCATTCGGATGTCCAAGCAGGACATCAAAGACGAATACAAGGAGACAGAGGGCTCGCCGCAGGTGAAAATGCGCGTCCGCCAAATTCAGCGCGAAATGGCCCGCAAGCGGATGATGCAGGAGGTGCCGAAAGCGGATGTGGTCATCACCAACCCCACACACCTGGCGGTGGCGCTGAAGTACGACGCTTCCCACATGAATGCACCGTTCGTGGTGGCCAAGGGAGAGCGTCTGATTGCTCAGCGTATCAAGGAGATCGCCCTTGAGAATGATATCCCGGTGATCGAAGACAAGGCCCTGGCGCGCGCCCTGTTCAAAATGTGCGAGGTGGGTCAGATGGTGCCGCACACGCTGTACCGCGCCGTGGCCGAGGTTCTGGCCTACGTCTATCGCCTCAAGGGAAAGGCGGTAAGCTGACATGGCGAAGCCGGCCACCCAGAATAATTTCCTGACCATGCTCGCCGGGCGTTCCGACATCGCCTTGGCGGTCGCGGTTATCGGAATTGTCACCGTGCTGGTGATCCCGATCCCGCCGGTCCTCCTGGATTTCTCGTTGGCGTTCAATATCACGTTCTCGCTGGTGATACTGCTCACTACGCTGTATATCACCCGCCCGCTCGATCTGTCGGTCTTCCCGGGGCTGCTTCTGATCATCACGCTCATGCGCTTGTCGCTGAACGTGGCCTCCACACGGCTGATTCTCGGCCAGGGGTATGCCGGTGAAGTGATCAACTCGTTCGGCAATTTCGTGGTCCAGGGGAACTACGTGGTCGGGTTTATCATCTTCTGCATCCTGGTAGTGATACAGTTCATCGTCATCACTAAGGGTGCAGGGCGCATTTCCGAAGTTGCGGCACGTTTCACGTTGGACGCCATGCCGGGCAAGCAGATGGCAATTGATGCCGATCTGAACGCAGGCATTATCAACGAGAGTGAAGCTCGCCGTCGCCGCGAAGAGATCGCGCGAGAAGCTGATTTTTATGGCGCAATGGATGGCGCCTCCAAGTTTGTGCGCGGTGATGCCATCGCCGGCATCATCATCACGCTCATCAACATCATCGGCGGCTTCATCATCGGTGCGGCCATGAAGGGGATGGATATCACCGATGCTCTTCGCACCTACACGCTGTTGTCGATAGGTGACGGTCTGGTGACTCAGATACCGGCCCTGCTGGTGAGTACGGCATCCGGTATCATCGTCACGCGCGCCGCCTCCACTTCCAACATGGGAAAAGATGTCGCGACCCAGTTATCGCGCCAGCCGCGAGCCATCTTTGTCGCCGCGGCCGTGCTGCTGCTCCTGGGCGTCGTGCCGGGCATGCCGACGATCACGTTTCTTGCACTCGGGCTTACCGTTGGCGGTATCGGGATGCTCACGCGCCAGGCTGAGCGGTCTCGCATCGAAACCGAGCGACAGGAAGCACTCCAGAAACAAGCCAAACCCACCGAGGCCAAAGAGCGCACCGAAGACCTCCTGAAAGTGGATACCATCGGCCTGGAGATCGGCTATGGCCTCATCCCGCTCGTGGACGCCAATCAGGGAGGAGATCTGCTCACTCGAATTTCTTCTCTCCGCAAGCAATTAGCGACCGAGCTTGGGATTCTGGTGCCGCCGATCCGCATCCGCGACAACGTGCGGCTGAAGCCGAACGAATATCAGATCAAGATCAAGGGGATTCGTGTGGCCGGGTCCGAGCTCATGCTCGATCATGTGCTGGCCATCAATCCCGGATATGTTCGCGACCAGCTCGATGGATTCCAGACCAAGGAGCCGGCGTTCGGTCTCGATGCAACCTGGATACTCCCCACGTTGCGCGAGGTTGCCGAAGCCCGACAATTCACGGTGGTTGAGCCGTCGGCGGTACTGGCTACGCATCTGACTGAAACGACACGGTCTTCGGCGTCCGAGATATTGACCCGCCAGGATGTGCGGCGTCTGGCCGACACCCTCAAGGAAGATTACCCGGCGCTGGTCGATTCGGTCATCCCGGATATCCTGCCGCTCTCAACGCTGCACAAGATCCTCCAGTCCCTCCTGGCCGAGCGGATTCCGATCAGGGATCTGGCTACGATCGTGGAGACAGCTTCGGATTACATCCACGTCACCAAAGACAGCGATGTGCTGGCCGAGTATGTGCGGATGTCACTCAAGCGACAGATCTCCGAGCTCTATAAGGATCAGACCAGCAAGATCAATGTGTTCACGATCGACCCGGCGGTTGAACAGAAGCTGGCTGATTCGATTCAGAACACCAAGCAGGGACTCATGCTGGTGCTCGATCCGGCATTGACCGAGACACTCCTGGCCAGGATCGGTGAGCAGGCCGAGCGGCTGCAGAACGGCGGCTTCACGCCGGTCTGTCTCTGCTCGCCCAATATCCGACTGGCGCTGCGACGCCTGATCGAATCCAGCCACCCGGGAACCGCCGTGGTGTCATACAACGAGATTCTCCCCAATGTCGAATTGGTTTCTACCGGGACAGTGAGGTTATAGGATGATCATCAAGACCTACACCGCAGACTCGGCTTCATCGGCCCTGAAACGTGTGCGCTCCGAAATGGGACCCGGTGCAGTCGTACTAAAGACTCGTCAGGTGCAGCCCTTCGGTCCCAATCGCATCGAAGTTACCGCCTGCCTGGACAAGCCGGCTGATTTGCCGAACACACCGAAGCGTGACCAGCGCAGCAACCGCATGGCAGCGCGCGTTGATCAAACAGTTGCTTCGAATAGCGAACTATCTCAGCCGGTACCATCATCCGTCAGTGCTGAATCGGAAACGAAGCTCCGTTTGCTTGAAGCGAAGATCGATTCGCTGACGCGACTGATCTCAGTGTCGCGCGGGCCAAGTTCACTGCCTGAATCGACCAACCCCTTCGCCGATGCGCTTCGCAACAGCGATGTTCCCGAATCGGTCATTGCCCAACTCCTCGGCAGCTTGACTATGAACGCCGGTACGACGCACGACCCTGCCCAGGAGATCCTGCGACAGATGACCGTCTATCTCTCCGAGCGAATGCTCCCGCAACTGAGTTTCAAACCGGGAGATCGCGTGCTGTTGGTGGGGCCTGCCGGCTCCGGCAAAAGCGCCGTGATGGGAAAACTGGCCGCCCGATTGGTATTTCAGGAAAAGCAGAAGGTTACGCTCGCATCACTCGATGATGTCAAAGTTGGCGCTCATGAAGAGCTTCAAAGCTACGCCGACCTTTTGGGCACGCCGGCCATGAGCGACTGCGACATGCTGAAGGAGACCGACAAGAAGAGCGTCACGCTTATCGACACGCCCGGTTTGCCGACCGATAACGTCAAGCTGTCGGAACTGGCACAAGTCGCCTCAACGCTGAAGCTGACTCACACGATTGTGGTCCTTTCGGCGCTGATGCGGTCATCGGATGTCGAATCGATCGTTCGCCGGATGCAGACCGTCAATCCAACCCACGTGGTGTTGACGATGCTCGATGTCACTTCGCGATGGGGTGGAGCTCTCGCGGCGGTCGAGCATTCAAATCTCAAGATTGCTTTTGTTACCAACGCGCCGGGGGGAAAGGGGACACTAAACGCTCCGGATCCGGCTCTGTTCGCGCGGACGCTTCTGAACACGGAGGTAAACCGTGGCTAAGCTGTTTTTCAAGCGCAACGAGCATTCCGGCGTGACACCGAGCGGCCGGCTTATATCCGTGCTGTCCGGCAAAGGGGGAGTGGGGAAGTCGATCATTGCCATGAATCTGGCCGACCAGTTGAGCCGGGCTGGACATCGAACTCTTCTGGTCGACGCCGATTTTTCCTCAGGCGACCTGCACATTCTATCAAACAGACGGAATGACATTGGTGTCGCCCAAGTGATCACCGGTCAGCTATCACTTCGCGAAGCGGTGTCGTCTGCCACAGACTCGTTTGACCTGCTGGCCGCAACCGGTCATCGGGAGCTGGCCGACGGAAATGCGATCGCAGCCACCGCCTCGTTCATCCAGCTCCTTCGCGAACAGACGTCATCCTACGAATTTGTTATTCTCGACCACGGCTCCGGGGTGTCCGACCAAGCGGCTGTGCTGGCGCACGCATCGGATCTGAATGTTCTGGTACTTCTGCCGGAACTGACCTCGATTGCCGATGCCTTTGGCCTTTTCAAGCATGTTCTGGCTGCCCACGATGAGCTTGACTGTCGGTTCCTGGTAAACAGAGTCGTTTCAGCCGAAGAAGCCGAGTATATCCGCCAAAAATTCATGGCTGTCACAGACCGCTTTCTGGGGCGTGCGCCTGAGTATCTGGGATCAATCCCCGAAGATTCTCAAGTCCGCGCCTCAGTTGCGGCGCAAGCGCCACTGGCGGCCGTAACGCCGGGCGCGCCGGCCAGTATTGCCATCCGAAGCGTAAGCAACGAGCTGGTGGACTGCCTCACGGTTCACGGCAAGTCCACCAGACTCTCCTATTTCAATGCAAGTAATAAAACCACGGCTCCAGCCGATATAAGAGGATAACCTGCATATGGTTAGCACGGTTAAGGGAACGCTCAAGAAGCGCGGTAGAAAACCGAAGACAACTACCGTTACCAAGCGTGTCGTGTATGAGACCAGCAAGAAGCCGAAGAAGTGGGACGTCACGTCGCGCGATTGGACACGCTATCAACGCTTGCAGACAAGCGAAGCGCGTCAGGAGTTGATCGGCAAGTATCTGCCGTTGGTGCGGACGGTTGCGGCCCGTATGGCCATGGGATTTCCTCGGTCGGTTGAATTGACCGACCTGGTGAACACCGGAGTGATCGGATTGATCGAAGCGTTCGGTAACTTCGATCCGGATCGCGGCGTCAAATTCGAGACCTATGCGGTCCCGCGAATTCGTGGCGCCATCCTTGATGAACTGCGCGCGCTGGACTGGGTCCCCCGGTCAACGCGGGCCAAATCACGGGAGATCGAGCGGGCTATGGTGCAACTGGAAAACGAATTGGGGCGGCCGCCGGAAAACGCCGAGCTGGCCAAACATCTCAAAATAACTGAGAACGAACTGCATCTGGCGATCGACGATGTGTCCAGTACCGGCATTCTGTCGCTGGATGAGGTCGTGTATCGCGAAGATGACAACCGTCAGGTGCCTCGGGTCGAGACGGTCCGTGACGCCGCCGCAGCCAGCATTCTCGGTGATATCGAAAAAGGCGAACTCCGTTCCTTTCTGGTGGTCGCGATGGACCGTCTGACCGAACAGGAGAAACTGGTCATCGCCCTGTATTACTACGAGGAGCTGACGCTGAAGGAGATCGGTGAAGTAATGTCCATCTCCGAGTCGCGCGTTTCGCAGATCCACACGCGCGCCGTCATGAAACTCCGCAATATGGTTCGGGAGAAGTTCGCCCTGACCGCCTGATGAAGGCGCCGCGGCGCAGGAGTTGGCGATGGATAGTCCCATTGATCCGGTCGAAAAGATGGTGCCGTATGTGCCCTCGGACCGTGTGGACCATTTGCATCGTCACGATCGGGACAAGCAGCGGAAATTCGCGAAAGCGCTTCAGGAAGAACTTGAGGATGAGCGCCGAAAAAAGTCTCGCGATTCCGACGAGGATGAAGTCGTCATCGAGAATTCTGAGCAGGCCGGGCAGGAAGCCTCCGCCGGTTCCGACGACGGCGACCAGGAGGCGGAACGGGAACCCGAACCACAACAAGAAACAAATGAACACATTGATGTGAAAGCATAACGGGAGCACGAGACGAAAATGGGAATTTCAAACAACCAACTGATCGATATCGCGCTGAACGTGGCCGGTTCGCTGGCGGCCGGCGGCCTGTGGCTGGTCATCTTCTCGGCTCTGCGCAAGCGGCGGGATACCGAGTCGGTTCCGCGGCCTGCGGTGAACTCGTCGAGGCCGATCACCACGCCACCCAAAGGGGACCAACGCCAGGCCGAATTTGTCAATTTGCGGCATTCGCCGGACGCATCAAAGCCGAGCGCGTTCACGCGCAACCGGGCCGAGGTGATCCGCATTGCCCGCGAGATGCTCGAGTCTGGTTCCACAGCCGACAAAGTGAAAGAGTTGCTGCCGATTTCCGAAGGGGAGTTGGCCATGCTCATAGGTCGATAAACAACAAGCGGCGGAGATAAACATCATGGCAATGGAAAGCCCCTTTCTCTTATTCAAGGTCGAGTGCCCGATCTGCAAGACGATCAATGAATTCGAGACCATTCGGGTAGGTGCCTACGCCGAAGAAGATCGCGACACCGATTTCTGTCCGCGGAATATCAAATGGCGATTCCCACGCTATCAGGCGTACAACCCACTGGTGTTCTTCACCGGCACCTGCACCAACTGCTACTATTCGCGTGAGTTCACCAACGCCTACAAAGAGTGGAAGAACGACGTCAATTTCAAGACCTACCGGTTGAAGACGGTCAAGTCCAAACACCTTGACCAGCTGGCCGCCGCCGATTCCGTCGTCAAGCTGGTTGGCACGGCGATCGATGTCAACCGGTATCCGAACGAGTCCGCCATTCTCAAGCTGCTCTTGGCGATCTACGACGAACAATTGGCGGACCACTACAGCCGCCTCGATGTTGGCCGCTTTTATCTGCGCGTCGCATGGGTGTTCCGCGATATGGAGCACACCGAGAATCCGAACCTCATCCTCCTGCGCGAATTCATGCGCGAGATCGAGGAAAGTCGCGGCCGTCTGACCGAAGGGGCGGCAGGTGTCCGCTCGGACGCCGACGCCTTCGCCGAGACGATCCATTCCCATTTCAACAGCTCCCAGCTCACGGCGGACATCAAGGCGCAGATGTTGTCATTCGGCGAACGGTACGACCAGCAGATCAGGGCCGTTCATGACCGCGTAAGCGCCATGGAGCAGCAGATCAGCGATCTGACCTCGCTCATCGCGGAATACCGGACCACCTTGATCGGGAACGAAAGCGGCAGCGGACAGGTCCCGTTCGGTCAGTACCCCTCGTTCGTCGAGTTTCTGCACCGGGTCCAGCGCGTCTGGAGCGGCGCTGTTACCAACGAGCGGGAAGCGCTGGAGAGATCGGTTCAGTATTACAAGGAAGCTTTCGCCAACGGCAAGGATATCGCGCCGGGCAACCAGCAGATACAGGCATCGTATCTGATCGCCGAGCTATCCCGCCGCATCGGCGATTTCGACGAGGCCAAGCAGTACTTCACCAGTACGATCAAGTCGGGCCAGGAGTTCATCTACCAGAATCGTCACGACTCGTCGCGCACGGCGCTGGCGCGGAAGATCCTGGAATTGGCCATAGAACAAGGACGAATGAACCTGGCGGCATCGCGACCCGCCTGAGCACAACACAGGAACTGAACGTGCAAGCGGTGATGTTACAATTGTCCCAGCCTTTGAAGGTCTGGGAGCGAATCGAGATCCAGGTAGGGGACGGCGAGAACACTGGTCGCTACCTGGCCCGCATACAGGATTTTGTCGACAATGGCATCGCCATTACCGAGCCCGAGTTTTTGGCCGGGCGCAGCCTGCTCCGCGAGGACGTCCCGGTGACAGTGGTGGTAACGCGCCAAGACGCCGCCTATCAGTTTCAGTCCCGTATCAAGTCATTTTCAGCCCACGATCGCCGGCGGTTTGTCTTGACCGGCCCGAGCCAGATCGAACGAGTCCAGCGGCGGCGCTTCGTGCGTCTCGATGTCGTCAGTAAGCTGACATACGCCGTGATACCGGTGACGATCAACTGGGCCGAGGCCGATTACCAACTCACGTGGCATCACAGTCAAAGTGCCGATTTGAGCGCCGGGGGCATCCGGTTCCGTGTGCATGAACCGTTGGCTGTCGGCTCGCTGATGGCACTCAGCATCGATCTGTTCAAACAACATGGGCTGCCGCCGCGGGTGGCTGCGGTTGTGCGAAGGAATGCGCAGGTCGACCAGGAATTGGCGGTGGGGGCGGAGTTCATTCTCGCAGAACAACTGCCGCTCTTCTTCAAGGCGTCCGGCGACCTGCCCGCCGAGTTCCTATCCTTTGATATGCGCATGCAAAACGAATTGGTAACCTGCATTTTCCGGGCGCAGATCGAGCTTCGCCGGAAAGGACTGCTCTGATGGACACGGTATCCGGCGTGGGGTTCCAGGATCATCTGGCGATAAACGTATCGGCTCTCGACCTGTCATCGCTGGTCGGGCGGGAGATCAAGCTGTTCTCGGAGCAATTCCCGGGCAAGGAAATCATGTCCAGGGTGGTGCTGGCGCAGGAGCGCGAGCTGCTCATCGACAGTGGCGGCAAGTCGACCCAGATCGACAATCTCGTGCATGGCCAGACGGTCATTCTCCAGTTTGCCTACCGGGGCCAGGCGGTTTCCGTCAAGGCGTCGCTGCGTCGTTCCAGCGGCAACCGCTGCCATCTGATACTCGATGATCGCGTCACGCCGCTCTGCCAACGCAAATTTCGCCGCATCCCCATCGAGCGAGCGGTCCGGCTGGCTGCGTTCCCTCCCCTCACGTTTCGCCGCAAAAATCTATCGAGGCTTCGTTGGATCGAGACGCACCTCATCAATTTCTCAAGCGGAGGCGCACTGGTGACTATCCCGGGCTACCTTGAGCGTGGTGTCTACCTCCTCGTGAGCATCGACCTGGGACAGGGCGCCTTTCCGCCGATGGTGCTCGGCCAGGTGCGACACTGCTACGCCATCGAAAACGGCGCCTTTCATGTGGGGATGGAGTTTGTCGTGTCCGAGGTAGGCAAGCGACAACTGCCGCCGCCCGCTATGAAAGAACTGCCCGCGGTCGTTCTGAGCTACGACGCCCGTCAGCGGGAGAGTCTGAACAAGAAATTACTGGCATGGACGCCAACTGGCGATAACCAGCAAATGTGAAGGTGAACAATGTCACAGAAATCAAAAATCCGATTCATCCACGACGTGCCAACCACGGAAACCGACATCGTTGTCCAGCGCCCGTTCAAGCTCGAGCGCGACGAGATGCGGCGCTTCGTGCGTCTCGAGATCACGTCCCCCATGTCGCTCAATAAGATCCGCGACACGGCCGGTAATTTCTGGCCCCAGGGGGACCGCCACACCATCCACGGACATATCCTGAATATTTCCGGCGGTGGCGTGCTGGTGGAAGTTGACCAGCAGCTTGATGAGGGAGACGTGGTGATCATGCGATTCACGCTGCAAGACGTGGAGAATCTCGACTGGGTGCTCGGGCTGGTCAAGCGATCCGATCTGGACGAGAGCTCGTATTTGGTAGGCATAGAATTCATCACACGCGAGGCTCTGGTCGACCTGTTCACGCGCGCCCAAATGGACCTGTTGCCGGCCCACCTGCACGATTTCAACGAGGGCGTTCGTATGATGCTCAACAAGTACATCCGCAGCCAGCGCCGGATCGCCGCCTCGGGGAACAACCATGGTTCGCGGTAGTTGGTCGCTGTGCGCGGTCCTGTGCTTCGTTCTTGCCGGAACGGCGATGGCCGGCGGCGCCGGACTGCTGATATACGTCCAGCCGGCCGAATTGGCCTGGGCCGACACTAACCTGGCTGCCCGGCTGCAGGCGCGACTGGCGCTCAAGTCCTTTCAGCAAATCACCATTGTTTCGGCTCAGGACAGCAGCTTTCCGGGCGTGAACGCCTCGCAGGAGAATCTCATGGCCTGGGGGCGGGGCCGTGATGGGACCGGATTGTTGGTCGTATCGATTACCGATGAACGGCTGGAACGGCGCAAGTCGTTCCACGTGCCGCTGGTATTTCACAAATGGGAGACGATGGGCGTGATCGAAGGGCGGTACCGCCTGTTCGACCTGCAGCGACTCCGGATGACGGCCGCCGAGCCGTTCAGTATCGAACAGCACGGCCCTCGCGTGTTTCAGGGTACGATGGACGACAATATCGATGACCCGGACATCCATCTCCGGGCGCCGGACAAAGTGCAGTTCTTTTCACGGCTCGAAGATCAACTTATTGAGCGGCTGGTGGAGCGGGCGCAGCCGTTGACGGGAAAACATGACAGGGAAGCCTACGCACAGAAAACCAAGGGAAAATGAGTCTGTCGGGCCGCTGTCGGCCGCAGACATTTTTCAGGACCTGACCAGGCTGGGGCGCGAACGGAACGCGACCGACCAGATGGCGCTTGACATCCTGCACCACGTGCAGAACTGGGCCGGTTTTGATGCCGGCACGCTCTATGTGTACGTGGAGGAAAAGCGCCGGCTTGAGGCGGTCGCCAGTATCGGCGAACAGGTCGATACGCTCGGATTTCTGTCCATGGGGCACGGCCAGGGACTGGCAGGCTGGTCCAGCCTGGCCAACCGACCGGTGCTGCTTGCCGATCGTACCGGCACCATCGGCTTCAATCCGGAACGGGATTTTGGGACATTCGCCTCCCTGCCTCTGCCTGCAACTGTCGGGACGATCGGCGCTCTCAATCTGGGGTGGCGCTGCCCGAAGGCTTGTGACGAACCGTTGTTCCAGATGTTGCTCTCAATCGCCGATCAGGTCGGACTAATCATGGAATGCTCGCTTTGCCGTCAACGTCAGAACGCGGTGCAAGTCCGACTGGCCCAAGTGCTCGAGGAACGTCCTATTTCGACAACGCCGGAGGATTATAGCCGACGGCTTGTCTCGGCCCGCGAATTTGCGGCGACCCTGAAGTACCAGATCAATGACCCGTTGTCTATCATCGTCGGCAATGCCCAGTGCCTGCTCGCCGAAGAGACGACGTTCAGTCAAAAGCATGTGTCGCGGCTACGGCGAATCGAAGAGGCGGCGCTTCGCATCAATGAGATTAACGACAAGCTCCGGCAGCTCGACAGTCTGCTGGCCGCCGCTGCAAAGACCGAGGTCCCCCCCGCGACATCAAAAGCGGGCGCTCATCGAACCGCGAACAAATAACGGAAGTAAGCACACATGACCGGTTCAATCGAACAGAAACATCGTCGTGACCTGGCCCTGTTGGAGGAAGTAGATGCCCTGGGCGAAGAGGTCAAAACGTTGGCGCTCAACCTGGCCATCTATCTGGCCAAGATCAAGGCCGAGGCCAATTCCGAGGCGCTCAATCGAATGGAGCCGGATTTCATCAAACTGGTCAACGGAACTGTCCGCGTGGTACAGGAAATGACCGCCATTCTCAATGCCGCCCGCAACATGGAGAGGATGGTATACGAGGTGCCATCAGGCACGCTCCGTGACGACCGACTGGAGGCCAGGCTCCGTTCCGTATTGGAACAGTGCGGGCAGATCCTCGGGGCGTTATCGCAAAGCAAGGACATCAGGGCATGACCGGCGTGCCCGAGAGTGCCCCCCTGGTGCATGCTGCCGGGCCTAAGGCATGTGATTCTACGACCGATACATAAGTTATAGACCACCGCTCGGCCGGGCCGTACCTACCCGGTCGGGGCGGTTTGACAGCAGGTGTACGTGGAGAATGACCCTATGCAGCCGGCCAAATTGGACAAGCTGACCGCCATGGCGCACGAGCAGGGGAGGCCTTTCAGAATCCTGATCGTCGATGACGAACGGTGGGTGCGCGAGGTATTTCGTGACTACTGTGCGCTCACGAAAGTGTTCGAGATCGACCTTGCCCACAGCGGCGAGGAGGCCATCCGCATGGCCGCCGCCCAAACGTATGACCTGATCACCATGGATCTAATCATGCCGGAGACTTCGGGCCTCGAGGCACTCGGCGCCATCAAGCGCGCAAACCCGAAGACGCCGGTCATGGTGGTCACCGGCAACGCCACGGATAAGCTGGTGCACGAGGCCGGTGTGCAGGGCGCGAGCGGCGTGATGTACAAACCGATACTGCTTGAGGACTTCATTTCGGCGTTGGTCGATCGGCTGGAACGGTAACGTTCGGGCCTTCGGGATAACGGTGCGGGGAGCGAACCGGTTGGAGCGTTACAGGTGACGGATGAAGAATGCCATGGTAATACTGGTTGTCGACGACGAAGCCATGATGAGGGCGCTGCTGGAGAAGATCCTCTCGCGCGACGGATACCAGGTGCTCTCGGCCACCGACGGAGCTGCCGCGCTGGAAATTCTCAAGAGCCAGAAGGTCAACCTCGTTATCTCCGACATCAAAATGCCCCGCCTGAACGGCTTTGAATTACTCAAGGCGATCAAAACCGATTTCCCGCATATATCAGTGATCATGATGACGGCATGCGGTGACACGTTTTCGGTCAAAGATGCGCTGCTGCTGGGCGCCGACGAATACATCACCAAACCGTTCAAGAGCTACGAGATCGCGCTGGTAGTCGAACGGGCATACTGGCGATTGCTGTCGGCCGAGACCCTAACCAACGCCGCGCCTGAACTGCCGGGTGACTGATGACGCCCGATACGACGCAGATCGGCGCCAAACAGCGCTGCCGGGTCACCGCCTCCAAGGACCTCATGACCGCCATGATGGTGGTTTTTCCGCCCGAGGGTAACTCGCCGGACCCGACGGTCGAAGAACTCCTGGCCGAACTGGGCGCAGCCGGTGTGACGTTCGGTATTGACCGCGACGCGATCGAACAGTGCCTCGCCGATCACGTGTACAACGAACCGATCAAAGCGGCGGTGGGCAAACTGCCGGTCAAGGGGGAGAACGCACAATTCATCTATCATTTTGACACCACCGGTCACCATGCACCTCAACAGGGCGAAGACGGGCGGATCGACTACCGGAATATGCGCTACATCCAGAATGCGGAGCCGGGTACCGCCCTGGTGAGCAAGAAACCGCCTACCACCGGAGAGCCCGGCACCAATGTGTACGGAAAAGAAGTTGCGGCGGCGCCGGGGCGCGATTTTGCGCTCAAGGCCGGGATGAACACCAGGGTCTCCGAGGATGGTCTTTCAGTGGTCGCCAGTGCACCCGGCGCCATAGTCTTCGCTAACGGAGAGGTTTCGGTCAAGGATGTCCTCACCATCAATGGTGATGTCGATATCAGCGTCGGCAACCTCGATTGCCGCGGCTCGGTGCATGTTCGCGGTCATATCAAGGCCGGGTTCAATATCACGGTTGACGGTCACCTCGAAGTTGACGGCACGGTGGAAGACTCCGTTATCCGCGCCAAAGGGAATGTGCTTGTCCGGGGCGGTTTTTTCGGCAACGGCTCAGGTGAAATGCATGCCGATGGCGATATCACCGTCAAATTCGCCGAAGGTCAGAAATTGATCGCCGGAGGAAGTCTCATCGTGGGCGGCGAACTCATCAACTGCCAGGTCACCGTCCGCGAGAATGTCCAGGTAAAGGGCAAGAAGGGGAAGATCATCGGCGGCGATATCCGCGCCGGCAAGGAGATCAGGGCCTCGGAACTTGGCTCGGAGAAAGGGACGGTTACCAATCTTCGCGTCGCGTATGATGCTCGTCTGATCCAGGAATATCAGGAGACGAGCAAGGAAGCGGCCCGACTGAAAGCCGACAGCGAGCGGATCAAGGAAGCGCTCTACGCTCTGCTTCGATTGCAACTCGACGGCAAACCCCCGCCCGACAAAAAAGAAGCCATGGAGAAGCTGCGGCAGTTCCAGAAGGATCTGCCTAAGAACATCGAGGCGCTGGCCGTTCGAAAGAAAGAGATCGAGAACAAGCTCCGCGAACTGCACGATGCGCGGATCATCGCCGAAGACCGCCTATACGGGGGAGTGAAGGCGTATTTCGGTATCGTCTACCGTGAGATCATGGAAGAGTACCGCACCTGTAAGCTGACCTCAGACGGCAGCCAGATTTCACTGACAGACTTCAAGGGGAACTGATCGCGGCGCCAAAAAAGGATTTGGCCCGACCGTCGTTTCTCTCTATATTTGCCCGACAATTTGAGTTCGTTGTACGGAGAGGTGGCCGAGCGGTCGAAGGCAGCTGCCTGCTAAGCAGTTGACTCCGGAAGGGGTCCCAGGGTTCGAATCCCTGCCTCTCCGCTGACATTGTCTGTTTTGCGCTTCGCGGCCATGAACGAAGGATTGGTGAACTGTGGATTGAAAAATCTCCTGGAGAAATAATCAAACGAATTTGCCGCCAAAAAGTAAAGTTATTACAACATAAACATATGAGAAAAATAGTTGTCCAGGAGTTTATTACATTAGACGGAGTAATGCGGGCACCTGGTGGGCCGGAGGAAGATACATCGAGTGACTTTGAGTATGGTGGCTGGACTGCGCCGTATTTCTACGAAGCTGACGAAGAGGCTGGTGCGTTGATGCAAAAATGGATGAAGTCTGCAGATCTTCTTTTGGGCAGGAAGACATTTGAGCTCTTTGCTGCCTACTGGCCTAAACACGCAGAGATGTGGCCAGGTATCATGGATGTCACCAAATACTGCGTAAGTATTACTATAGACAAGTCAGATTGGAAAAATTCAGTTTTCCTGAAAAGCGTCGATGACATCAAAAAGCTTAAAGCTTCAGAAGGTTCTGAGATCCATGTAATAGGCAGTGGTAACCTAGCCCAGACGCTGTTCAAACAAGATCTGGTCGACGAGCTAAGGTTGATGACGTTCCCAATCACACTCGGTACGGGCAAGCGTTTGTTTGGTGAGGGTACTATTCCTGCAGCCTTTACACTAATAGACAGTTTGATTTCATCAAACGGCGTGATTTTCGCCAGTTACAAGCGAGCTGGTGAAGTCAAGACGGGTACTATAGGGGCTTAAAGCGGAAAGAATTCGCCGCCAAAGAAAAACTTGAAATCGTCCTTTTCGCTCCGGTTCATAGCGAGGCGGGCGGAAGGGGTGTGTGGCGGGAATTCTGCCCGCCGAGCCCGGCGATATCCGTTCGGATATTTTTAATCAGACACCGCCAGTGAGATCGTTTGTCGTGTCGAAGCGACAGGTTCGACCTGTTCTCGATCCCTTAAAACTGCGTGGATAACTGCAGCGGGTACAGCCCAGAATTGAGTGAGTGGTCGATATCAAACCGATTGAACTGCGTTTCCAGCTTGATCGCGACAGTGCGGGCTGGCCTGTGACGAATGCCGATCTCGTTGCGCTTGAGCGGGTAGTCTCAGAACTCTCTCACGCCCGTCGAGGCGGTCACCTTCCGGGGCATAGCGGACCATATCTCTCTTTCTTATTGACGTAGAGGACCGGAACCTTAGTCTGTCCCCGGAGACCTGGTCAGTGCCTGGAAAGGTCGAGCGTCCGTGATGACGGAATCGCCGATGAAATGACGGTCCCCAGCACCACGCCGCTCAAACCTCCCCAGAATGAGCCGCGGCTGGTGTATTTGTGAAAGATACCGGGCGAGGCCCCCGGATCGAAGATCACCCGTTCGGCAAAGTGTCCCAGCCCTGTTCCGAGCACCAGACCGCCGATCACGTAGGCCAGTTGTGGCCGCCCCGACCGCTTATAGGTGATCTTCTGGACCCGTGGAAGAGAGATCGATGTATCGGTTGTTTCGGTAACCCGCTTGAAGGACAGAAACAGGGCCGTATCGAGCCGGCTGATGTACATATAGCGGCCTTTGATCGAGCGCTGGTCTGTGGTCGCAACCGTAATCCGTTCTCCCGGGCGGATTGTCCTCTCGATTGTTGTGACGGCCGAGGCGATCTGAGGCGCGCTGTCCTTTGTCTCAGATGCAACCGCGTTTCCCAGCAGCAACAGCGGCATGACGATTCGTCCAAGCATGATTCAGGCTCCTTAATCCGGTTAATGCTGCCTGCGCAAAGCGAAATCGCAGACATAGGTTCTCGGTTCTTTGACTACAATTCTCTCGACCGCGGTCTCGAAGCTGTCTTGTTCCACAGTCAGCGTGTAGGTATGTCCGAGAACCAACGAATCGAATCGGTATTGGCCCAGGCTCGACGTTGTATCCGCACACCGCGAAACCAGAAGGCAATCGACGTGCCGCGCCTTCTTCGGTCAGGCGGACAATGCTGTAATCTGCCATAAATCATCGAGTTAGATTGACACGTTTGCAGGCTGTTGATCGCATGCGGGTGGTAAGTGTCTTCTTCGGGACGGCTAATTGGTATCCGCAGCAGAAATACCGGTTGCCGACAACCGCCATTAAGTCGTTTCTTGCAATCACCAAAAGGAGAGACGCATGTTTTGCAGAATCGCAGCTTTCGTCGTTTTGACCAGTTTTAGTTGTTCGACACTCGCAAAAGAGCCGACAATCACGCCTGTCAAGTTTCACAACCACGATCTACAAGTCGCGTTACAAGTGCCTACGCACAGCGCCAATATTGAGGACGCAGGCTCGTTCACTATCTATTCCGGCTGGAATCTTTTCTATCTCAATCGGACCGCCGATATGAAGACATTCGAAGTGAACGGCAAGCCCATGTCATTCCGATTGGTTTCCTTGAGCGATACTGCACAACTGCCAGATAATCTCCGTACGGGGCTGCCGCCTCTTGAGGTAGAACGCGAGGTCAAGCTGGTCCTGTTCGAATCCCGGCGAGCAGACTCCACATCGTTCGCGTTGAAGTTTCAGTCAGTTTTCGACGACCCGGTTGAGAACGTGCAGTTCTCCCGTGAGAAGGTCGGCAATGAGGTCGCGGGCACTATTCTCGATCAAGGTTCATATCTCAGTTCGGCAGCTTTTTATTACCCTCAAGGTCAGGAGAAATTCGCGAAGTTCCGTCTGACGGCCGACATTCCTGCTGCCTGGGTGTCTGTTGCCGATGGCAATCCGGTATCGGAAGGAATTCTCGGAGATCGGAAGATCCAGACCTGGGAGAATCCGTTCCGGTCCGACGGCTGCGTCTTTATGGCGGCACCGTATGCAGTCAGGACAACCACGGTCGACAGCATTATCGTGGCGACGTACTTTTTCGTGGCCGACACCGGACTGTGCGACAAGTATCTCAAGGCCAGCGCCGACTACATCCGCATGTATCAGGAACTGATCGGGCCGTATCCGTTCCGACAGTTCACCGTGGCCGAGAACTTTTTCCCCACCGGCTACGGCATGCCGGGCTGGACGCTTCTGGGGCAGAGCGTGCTTCGTCTGCCGTTCATTATCACATCATCGCTGGGACACGAGGTGCTGCACAACTGGTGGGGGAACAGCGTGTATGTCGACTACGAGCGCGGCAATTGGTGCGAGGCGGTCACGGTCTATGGTGCGGACTATCGCTACAAACTGAACGAGTCTCCGGACGCGGCCAAAGAATACCGGAAGGGGATTCTCAAGGAATATCTGAGTTATGTCAATTCGGGGAATGATTTCCCGATTCGCAATTTCAAATCCCGCACCAGTGTTGAGACGCGTACGATCGGCTACAACAAAGCGATGATGGTGTTCCACATGATTGAAGAGCGAATCGGGACGAAGGCGTTCTTCGATGCGTGGAAGCTGGTGTACAAGGAGCATCTTGGCCGCGCCATCTCGTGGGAGGAATGGATCGATGCTTTCCAGAGGACCAGCGGTCAGGACCTGTCGTACATTATTCCTCAGTGGATTGACCAAACGGGCGCTCCTTTCCTGGCCGTGCAAGACGTGACGAGCGGTCCGGGAACAGTACAGGGAACGCGCACGATTCATGCTACCCTCACGCAGAGCGGTGGTACGCCGTACACGCTTCGGGTTCCGGTGCGTATCGGTGGAGCAGCGACTGCGATTGACACCACGGTGACCATGTTATCGCCATCTACAGTAGTTGAACTCACCGTGCCGGAGTCGGCAACTTCTTTGACGGTCGATCCGGACAACCATCTTTTCCGACGGCTGTACCCTGAAGAGGTTGAGCCGATCATTTCGGCGGTTCTGGGTGCGCCTCAAAAAGGTCTTGTTTCTTTCGCCTCTGACGAACTCGCAGGAGCCGCATTTGCGGCGTTCGGCAGCGCGTTGCTTGAGGACACGGCGAAGGTGCTGAGCGCATCCGCGCTGGACGGGTTGTCGAAGGAGACGGCGCCGATACTGCTCAATCCATCGACGCTCCCTGACTATATCAGTCGTCAAGTCACTAACCGTGCCGATTCCGTGACCGTGGCAGGCGTATCGTATGCGCTGGTCGGCCACACGTTCGTGCTGGCCGGGCAGAATTGGAACGGCTTTGCCAAGTATCTTGTAATCCTTACAGGGGATTACGGCTCACTTCCTCGACTGGGACAACTGGTGCCGCACTATGGGAAGTACTCCTATCTCGTGTTCGAGGGTGCGAAGAATGTCGGAAAGGGGCAGTGGAGCGTGACCGAGTCGCCGCTGCGAGTTGTGCTGAGCAAGTAGCAGGTTTCGACTCTGCTCGACGCGACTGAAAGCGTACGTGGTAGATGCGGCGCGAGTCGGTTCGCTTGACTTGATCATGGCGATCATCTTTGCGACAGCCAATGACGCCGCACCGTACATGGGGGCGGCGTATTGGATTCCGGCGTTCTGGGTTCCTGCTCTTCTGGTGACGCATTATATCACGTTTGTAGTGCTGTTGAATCGACGGCCGCAGGCAGTCGCGTAGCTCGCGAGACGCGCACACGGTGCGTGCAATTTGAGTTCGTTTTCCCGAGTGGAATGAACCAACTCCTTGTGGCACAACGATCGATTGGGTTCGTTTTGTCATTTTTTAATTTTTTCGTTTCGTACTCTTCCAGCGGTGGTGGTGGCCAGACAATCTCCCTTAATGCAAAAACGACGATGAAATCTCTCGTGCTTACGGGCATAGGTATTCCTGAGTCTTGTCATAAACATGCAGGTGCTCAAAATCAGTGGAGATTTTGTAGGGAAAGTGGGGAAGCGGAGTGGGTCACCCGCTACCGGAGAATGGACAAAAAAATCTTAATGTTCCTCTTGACACGCGGGGGGGGGGTATTCGTTATACTTGAAACAAGACGAGGGAAACACCTCGGGAGGTTTAAGTGACATGAGAGTGCGAACACTGACTGCTGTTTGCGTTGTGCTTTGCGGGCTGGTGAGCTTGCTGTTGCTTGCCTGCAGCGACGGACCGACAAAACCAAAGCCTCCCGAAAAGGAGTATCCGTTTTACTTCCGAAGCAACGCGTTCACGTACTATCGCTTCCATCCCGTTTCCAAACAGATAGATACAATTGTACTACCATATCGCTCGTTTCCCAACATTG